>NZ_JBJJLO010000021.1:0-69914 GCF_046230915.1 Pseudomonas sp. KCJK8993 | reverse complement strand
AAAGCCGGACAAACCGCCAGGGCGCTGTTAGTGTGGGGAGTCCGCCGCGCTTGCGACACGTCTCGAAACAGCTCATTCCTGCCCCTCTCCCAGGGGGTGCAGACCGCGAAATATCTCCGCTTCCTCCACCAGCCAGTCATGCACCGCCCGCACCCCGGGATGGCTCAGTGCGCCTGGCGCATAAAGCAGCACGTAACGCTTGTGATTGGGTACCGCGAGGCCGAACGGCACGATCAGGGTGCCGCGCTCCAGCTCGTCGTTGAGCAAGGTACGCCGGGCGATCGCCACGCCCATGCCGGCGATCGCCGCCTCGATGGTCAGGTGGTTGCGGTTGAAGGTATGGCCACGACGCACATCGGCGCCTTCGAACCCGATGGCATCGAGGTAGAACTCCCATTCGGCATATTCGTAGCTGCCGCGCCAGGCGGTGATGTCGTGCAGCAGCGGGAAGTGTGCCAGGTCCGCCGGACCGTGCAACGGTGGCCGCCCGCGCAGCAGGCTCGGCGCACACACCGGGAAGATCTGCTCGTCCAGCAGGGCCGTGGATTGCAGGCCCGGATAGCTGCCGTCGTTCAGGTCGATGGCCAGGTCGAAATCACCCTCGTGCAGCGCCACGCTGCTGTCCTCCGCCACCAGCCGCAACTGGATCTCCGGGTAGCGCTGCTGCAGGCGCGGCAAACGCGGGGTCAACCACTTGCCGAGGAACGACGGGATCGAGCGCAGGCGCAAGGTACCGCCGATCATGCCCGCATCCAGGCGGCGCAATTCGGCATCGATGTTGCCGTAGGCTTCGGTCACTGTCAGGGCCAGGCGCTGGCCCTCGGCGCTGAGTTCGACACCCCGGGCCCGGCGGTGGAACAGGCGAAACCCCAGGCGCTCTTCGAGCTGGCGGATCTGCTGGCTCACCGCTCCGGGTGTGATGTGCAACTCCTCGGCACAGCGGGTGAAGGACAGGTGCCGCGCGGCACAGGAAAACACATGCAGCCAGACATAGGTCTGGGCATGAAATTGACGGCTCATCGTTTAGCCCTGCTAAAGGATCTCTTAGGAAATTTCGTTGGTCACTGCTGACCGAGATTGGCAGTATCGCCGACATTGCGCTTGGCCTACAAAAAATGGCAGCGATCTACCTTCCATTGCTTGTAAGGCTTTAGCATGGCTATCAGTGTTTTCGATCTGTTCAAAGTCGGCATCGGTCCGTCCAGTTCCCATACCGTCGGCCCCATGCGTGCCGCCGCGACCTTTGCCCAGGCGCTGTTCGAGCAGGGCCTGCAAGAGCAGGTGCGGCGAGTGCAGATCCGCCTCTACGGCTCCCTCTCCGCCACCGGTGTCGGCCACGCCACCGACCGCGCCAGCGTCATGGGCCTGATGGGCGAGTGGCCGGACAGCATCGATCCGCGCAGCATCGGCCCACGCATCCAGCAACTGCGCGAAAGCGGCCAGTTGCTGCTGGGCGGCCGCTCGAGCATCGCCTTCGACTGGCGGCAGGACCTGCTCCTGCTGGACGAAAGCCTGCCCTACCACCCCAACGCCATGACCCTGGTCGCCCTGGGCGAACACGGCACCCTGCTGGAGCAGACCTACTACTCGGTGGGCGGTGGTTTCATCGTCGAGGCCGCACAGGTCGAGGCCGGGATCGACGCCAGCGCCAGCGTGCAACTGCCCTACGACTTCAACAGCGCCGCCGAGTTGCTGGCCCTGTGCAAGACCCACGACCTGCGGGTCGGCGAGTTGATGATGGCCAACGAGCGGGCCTGGCGCAGCGACGCCGAGATCCGCAGCGGCCTGCTGCACATCTGGTCGGTGATGCGTGAATGCGTGGAACAGGGCCTGAGCCACGAAGGCATCCTGCCCGGCGGTCTCGACGTGCCGCGCCGCGCCGCCAAGCTGCATCGCAACCTGCTGGAGATCGGCAAGCCCAACGTCATCACCTCGACCCTGTCGGCCATGGAGTGGGTCAACCTCTATGCCCTGGCGGTGAACGAAGAGAACGCCGCCGGCGGACGCATGGTCACCGCGCCCACCAACGGCGCGGCAGGGATCATCCCGGCAGTGCTGCACTACTACATGAAATTCAACCCGCAAGCCTGCGACGACGATGTCGTGAGCTTTTTCCTCGGCGCCGCCGCGGTGGGCATCCTGTGCAAGAAGAACGCCTCGATCTCCGGGGCCGAAGTCGGCTGCCAGGGCGAAGTGGGGTCGGCCTGCGCCATGGCCGCGGCCGGCCTGGCGGAGGTCCTGGGAGCCACTCCCGAGCAGCTGGAAAACGCCGCCGAGATCGGCCTGGAGCACAACCTCGGCCTGACCTGCGATCCGGTGGGCGGCCTGGTGCAAGTGCCCTGCATCGAGCGCAACGCGATCGCCGCGGTGAAGGCGATCAACGCCACCCAGATGGCCCTGCGCGGCGACGGCCAGCATTTCATTTCCCTGGACCGGGTGATCCGCACCATGCGCGATACCGGCGCCGACATGCACGACAAATACAAAGAGACTTCACGGGGCGGCCTGGCGGTGAGCTGGGTGGAATGCTGAGGAGCCTTCCCTGACCGTCCGTAACACGTGAGCCCGAGCAAGAATAATAACGAGGCGATACCGATGACCGATGTACCCACACCTGCTACCCAGAATCCTGCCGTAGCGACACCCCGTGACAGCGCGCCAGCCTCCCGGGGCTGGAGCAAGCACGACACCACCTGGATGCTCGGCCTGTATGGCACCGCCATCGGCGCCGGCACCCTGTTCCTGCCGATCAACGCCGGGGTCGGCGGCTTCTGGCCGATGATCGTGCTGGCGCTGCTGGCCTTCCCCATGACCTTCTTCGCCCACCGTGGGCTGACCCGCTTCGTCCTGTCCGGACGCTCCGGGGACATCACCGAGGTGGTGGAAGAACACTTCGGGGTCGGCGCCGGCAAGCTGATCACCCTGCTCTATTTCTTCGCCATCTTCCCGATCCTGCTGGTGTACAGCGTGGCCCTGACCAACACCCTGGGCAGCTTCATGGAACACCAGTTGCACATGGCCCCACCGCCGCGGGCGGTGCTGTCGCTGTTGCTGATCCTGGGCCTGATGGCCATCGTGCGCTGCGGCCAGGGCGTGATCATGCGGGCCATGAGCCTGCTGGTCTACCCTTTCGTCGCCGCCCTGCTGTTGCTGGCCCTGAGCCTGATCCCCAACTGGAACGGCGCGTTCTTCGCCTCCGCCGGCGACGGCATGCCCATGCCGCTGTTCCTCAAGACCCTGTGGCTGGCGATCCCGGTGATGGTGTTCTCGTTCAACCACTCGCCGATCATCTCGGCCTTCGCCGTGGACCAGAAGCGCCACTATGGCCAGCAGGCCGAGCGCAAGAGCAGCGGCATCCTGGCCATGGCCCACGGCATGATGGTGCTGACGGTGATGTTCTTCTGCTTCAGTTGCGTGCTGGCCCTGTCGCCGGCGGACCTGGCCGCGGCCAAGGCGCAGAACATCTCGATCCTGTCGTACCTGGCCAACCACTTCCAGACCCCGGTCATCGCCTACGCCGCGCCCCTGATCGCGCTGGTAGCCATTACCAAGTCGTTCCTGGGCCACTACATCGGCGCCAGCGAAGGTTTCCAGGGGCTGATCGTGAAAAGCCTGCGCGGTCGCGGCCGCGCCCTGTCCTCCAGCCGCCTGGAAAAGCTCACCGCACTGTTCATGGTGCTCAGCTGCTGGGCAGTGGCGACCTTCAACCCGAGCATCCTGGGCATGATCGAGACCCTGGGCGGCCCGGTGATCGCTTGCCTGCTGTTCCTGATGCCGATGTACGCGATCCAGCGCGTACCGTCGCTGCGCCAGTATTCCGGGCAGTTGTCGAACCTGTTCGTGGTGTCGATTGGCCTGATCGCACTGTCGGCGATCATCTTCTCCTTCCTGCCCTGAAACGGGGCGGCAACGAAAAAGCGGACCCTGCGGTCCGCTTTTTTTGGCTCCCGGTTTCACTGGCCGGCGCCGGCCGCGGCATGCCCCTTGCTTGATCGCCCGGGAGGCACGCGGCAGTCGGCAAGCCTCGACAAGCGATCGGCCAGTGGTCCGCGATTGCGAACTAATCCCGCACCCGGCCGGTCAATGTCTGCACGATCCCAGCAGGCGGTGACGCGACATGGACAATCCATTGCAACTGATTACCGACACTTTCGCTCCCCAGTACCAGGTCAACCTGAGTATCCAGGACCTGGACGGCAGCATGATGCTGACCCTGTCCCAGGCCGGCCAGGTGGTGGCCAAGCGCCTGATCAGCGCGGCCCAGCGCAACGACCCGCGACGCATCGAACGGCTGGTGCAGAGCATCCAGTTCGGCATCGCCATCGAGCAAGGCCACAGCGCCATGGCGATCCTCCAGGCCATGACCAACGGCGACCGCCTGCCCCTGCCGCCGCCGGCAAACCAGGCAGCCCAGGCGCGGGCGCTGCCTCGCTAGATCTCGCCTTTCTCCACTTCCGGGTGCTCGCTGGAGCCCTCGCCGACCATGCGTTGCGGGTGCTCGATCTTCACCGAGGGAAACTGCGAGGACGCGTAGCGCACCACTAGCACGGCAAAGGCCAGCAGCAGGATGCCGCCGCACAGGTAGATGATCCCCAGGTCCGGCGGATTGTGGTGGGAGACGTTGGAAATCAGCAGCCGGGTCAACGCGGTGATCGCCACGTAGATCAGGAAACGCACCGGCATGTGGTTGGTCTTGAAGTAGATACCGACCATCGCGCCCAATTCCAGGTAGATGAACAGCAGCAGGATGTCGTCGATCTTGATATGGCCTTCCTCGAGCATCTGCAGGAATTCCATCACCGCCGCCCAGGCGGTCACCGCGCCGATGGCGAACAGCGCCAGGTAGTGGAACGACTCGACGAACAGGTTGCCCAGGGACTCGGCCAACTGATGGACGTTCTGCCGCAGGTTTTCGGCCCAATTGATTTTCACGATGGTTATTCCTTAGGTCGTTTCGACCGGATGATGCGCAAGGGACGTGACGGTTGTCCTGCATGCAGAAAAAAGGCCAGGGGCCGGTCATTGAGATGGTGACCATCGCCGACGAGGCACGTACCCGGCAGCAACGACTGCCGGGATCAATGGCCGGGGAAAAAAATCCGTCTACATTGAAAAGCCACTATCCAAGGGAAAAGGTTTCGCCTATTCTCTCGAACCTGTATATCGATACAGTATTTGTACCGTCCCATTATCGTGAAGGCATGTGAGGTGGTGAATGGCCGTCGAAGTGGTATACCGCAGCAGCCGAGATCTGGAGCGCTTGTTCATGGATAAAGCCGAAGCTGACCGTCATGACAAGATGCTCGAACTGGCTGAAGTGCTAGCGCAGGTGCTGCAAAAAGCGGTGCCGTCGCTGACCGAGCAACAAGTGGAAGAAGCCGGCATCTACATGGCCAAGAATCGCGATGTGTTCGCCAAGGCCTTCAAGAGCCAGCCGGATGCGCTGAACGAACTGCTCAGCGAGGCGGCGCCAGCCGTGGCGTCGGTCGAGCAGGAGCAACCCGTCGAGGTGGAGGCGCCAGCCAAGCCGGCGAAAGCGGCCAAGGCCGCGAAATAGCTTGCCCCGATCAAACAGCCCTGCGTCCACGACACAGGGCTTTTTCATGCCTGGGAATGGAGTTGCCACCCGATGGCGTTCGTGCCGGAACGCCTTGGCGTACTGGCCACGCAACTGTCGATCCAATCCGTCGTCGAGCCCTTCAACCATCGTCCAATACATTCCCCGGGTGGTCGGTCGCAGCAATGGTTGGCCCCCGTCCGCCAACCGCTGCAAATGCCGATGCTAGAAACAGGCAGCAGGTTAACGCTGCCTAGCGATAGAGCACCCGCTCCGCCAATTCGTCGGCGATGCGTGCCGGCGAGCGCTTCTCCGCCTGGGCGTGGGCGAAGATCTCGGTCAGGCGCAGGCTGATCTGCGCCAAGTGGGCGGTGATCACCGGCAGTTCCTCGTTATGGTGCTTGAGCGATACGTAGATCAGCCCCCCGGAATTGATCACGTAGTCCGGGGCATAGAGGATGCCGCGCCGCTCCAACTGATCGGCGACCTGCAGGTTGGTCAGCTGGTTGTTGGCAGAACCGGCCACTGCCGAACAACGCAGCTGCGCCACGCTGCGGCTATTGAGCACGGCCCCCAGGCCACAAGGCGCGAGGATATCGCAAGGGGTGCTGAGCAAGGCGTCGTTGGCCACCGGATGCGCGCCCAACTGCTCCATGGCCAGTTGCACCTTGCCCGGGTCGATATCACTGACCAGCAATTCGGCGCCGGCGGCATGCAACTGCTCGGCCAGGGCATAACCGACATTGCCCAGGCCCTGGATCGCCACCCGCAGGCCCTCCAGGTTATCGCTGCCCAGGCGTGCCATGGCGGTGCTGCGAATACCGGCGAACACCCCCATGGCCGCATGAGGCGCCGGGTCGCCGGCGGCACTGGTACTGGTGACGTAACGAGTCTGCTGGGCGATGCAGTCCATGTCGGCCACCGAGGTGCCGCTGTCGATGGCGGTGATGTAGCGTCCGTCCAGTTGCTCGACGCAACGGCCGAAGGCCTCGAACAACGCGGCGCGGTTTTCCACATGGGCCGGGCGGATGATCACGGCGGTACCGCCGCCCTGGGGCAGGCCGGCCAGCGCCGCCTTGTAGCTCATGCCCTGGGCCAGGCGCGCGGCATCGGCCACGGCACTGGCGTCGTCGGGATAGGGCAGATAACGACAACCGCCCAGGGCAGGCCCCAGGCGGTTGTCGTGGATGGCGATCACTGCTTTCAACCCGGTCGCGGGGTCGATACTCAGATGCAGCGATTCAAGGCGGGTGCTGTGCATGAGAGCGAACATCGACGGGCTCCCGAATCACTTCTTGTAGTCGCCAGTATAGGCTTGCGCCCGGAAATTGCTGCGCTGCGCAGGAATAAGCCGCCCGGCTTTGCATCCTTGGGGAAATAACCACGGGCGATTGCTCCAACACTGGACGAAGCGCCGGGACGGCGCTAAAACGAGGCATTCGCCGGAGGTTGCCATGAACCCGCGCCAAGCCTTTTTCGCCTGCCTGCACCGCTCGCCACCGGCCTTGCTGGAGGCCGCGCTATGGATCGCCGCCGAACACGAACCACGACTGGTGCCCGGCCAGTTGCTGGAGGAGTTCAAGCATATCCAGCAGCAGATCGGCGGCAGCCTGCCGTCGCTGCCCGCCAGCGAACTGGGCCAGCCCCTGCTGCGGCGGATGAACGACCTGGAATTCCAGCAGGACGAGTACCTGCCGCTGCGGCCCCAGGCGGCGTTGATGGACAAGGTCCTCGAGCGGCGTCGCGGACAGCCCCTGGCCTTGGCCCTGATCGCCCTTGAGCTGGCGCAGCGGCTGCATATTCCCCTGGTGGGGGTGAACTTTCCCGGCCACTTCCTGCTGCGGGTGCCCGGCGCCGACCACCTGCTGGACCCGTGCGGCGGGCGCCGCCTGTACCCCAACGACTGCCGCGAATTGCTGCAACGCCAATACGGCGATCACCTCAAGCTCCAGGCCGAACACCTGGCCAGCGCCGAACCATGGCAGATGTTCCAGCGCCTGTCGCGCAACCTGCGCCAGTTGCACCTGACCCATGACGACTTCCTCGGCGCCCTGGTCGACGCCGAACGGGTGCTGGAGCTGGGCGATGGCAACGCCGCCGACTACCTGGCCCGGGCCAGCCTCTACCAGCGCCTGGAATGCCCCAACGCCGAACGCTTCGACCTGGAACGCGCCCTGCTGCTCAGCGAGGACCCGATCCAGCGCCTGCGCCTGACCGAACGCCTGTGCCACCTGCCGCCGGCGAACAAAGTGGTGCACTGAGCACGGCAAGGCATGACAGCGCCGTTGGCGCCCAGGCATGATGGCCGGCCCACGCCAAGGAACGGACCGAGCATGCTGATCAGAAAAGCCCACGGCGACGACGCGCAACGGGTCTTCGACATACGCAACCAGGCCATCAACCACCAATGCACCGGCCATTATCCGGCCGCCGACCTGCAGGTCTGGACCGCCGGCAGCCTGGGGGAATACTTCATCGAGCTGCTGGAGAAGACCGGACACGTGGCGGTGATCGACGGCCAGGTGGCGGCCAGCGGCATGCTCGACCTCGAGTCCGGCCAGGTCGACGCGGTGTTCGTCGACCCGGCCTACATGGGCCGGGGCATCGGCCGGCAGATGATGAACTACCTCGAACAGCAGGCCCTGCAGGCCGGCCTGCCGCACCTGATCCTGGACTCGACCCTGAATGCCGCCGATTTCTACCGCCGCTGCGGTTTCATCGGCGAGCGCATCGCCCAGTACCAGTCGCCCCGGGGCCTGACCCTGGCCTGCATACCGATGATCAAGCACCTGGCACGCTGACCCGACCCCACCTCAAGACTTGAGCGGCGCCTGCAACGGCTCGGCCGCTGCCGTGCCGTCGCCGGTCCCTTCGCCAGGTCCACGGACCTGGATGATCAGCAACGCCGCCAGCAGGGCCGGCACCGCGCAGAAAAAGAAAATCTGCTGCACCGGGATATGCATCGCCAGCAACAGGCTACCCAGCAGCGGCCCGAGGATCGAACCGAAGCGCCCGACTCCCAGTGCCCAGCCCGTGCCGGTGGCGCGCACCTGGGCCGGGTAGAAGTTGCTGGCGAAGGCGTTCAGGGTCAGCTGGCCACCGATGATGCAGAAGCCTGCGGCAAACACGAACACCACCAGGTAGCGCGGGTTGTCGTGGTTCAGCCCCAGCAGCACGGTGCACAGCGCCGCCAGGGCGAGCACCGCGGACAACAGCCGCACCTTGCGCTTGAGGCGATCGGCGACCCAGGCCATGCAGATCGCCCCCAGGGTTCCGGCGAACAGGAACATCGACGTCACCAGGTTGGCCTGTTTCAGGGCCAGGCCGCTTTCCAGCAGCAGGGTCGGCAGCCAGCTGATCATGAAATACAGCAGGATCAGGCTGACGAAAAAGGTCGACCAGATCAGCAGCGTCGGCCGCGCATACCCCTGGCGAAACAATTCCACCACGGTGAACTTGCCAGCGGCCTGTTGCGGGCCCTGGTCGCCGCTCGCCACTGGCGGCTGCCAGTCCGGCAGCATGCGCGCGCAGAGCTTGCGCAGGCGCGCGTAGGGTGGCGCATCGCGCAGCAGGCGTGGCAGGGATTCGGGCAAGCGCCAGAGCAGGAACGGGAACAGCAGCAACGGGGTCACGCCGCCCGCCAGGAACACCGCCTCCCAGCCGAAGCGATCGATGAAGCCGGCCGCGACGAAACCGCCGGCCGCGCCACCGAAGGAGAAACCGCAGGCGGCCAGGGTCACCATCAGGGTGCGCAGGCGCGGCGGCGAATATTCGGACATCAGCGCCATGGCGCTGGGCATCGCCCCACCCATGCCGATGCCACAGATAAAACGCGCGGCCATCAGGCTGTCCAGGGATTGGCTGAACACCATCAGCACCGTCAGGCTGGCGTAGATCAGCACGCAACCCAGGAGGATCCGGCGTACGCCAAAACGATCCGCCAGGGGCGTCACCGCCAGGGAGCCCAGGGTCAGGCCCAGCAGGTTGGCACTGAACACCGGGCCGAAGGCGGCTTTCTCCAGGCCCCAGTCCTGGGCCAGGGCCGGCACCACGTAGCCCAGGACCTGGGCGTCGTAGCCATCGGTGACCAGCAGCAAGGCGAGGAGCAACAACAACGACCACTGGTAGCCGGACACCGGGCGGGCGTCGAGCGCAGCGCGAAAGCTGGCAATCTGGTTTTGCATCGCAAGGTACCTGTTCGGTTTCTTATGGTTATGAAAGGTGATGCGAGAGGCGCCTGGGCAGGCCCCCTGGTGGTGGGACTCAAGGTCCCGCAGCCGCTCCACAGCGGCTGCAGGGGCCGGGTGCGCCCTGGACCAGGGCGCCCAGGGTCAGGCCGGGGTGTCGGGCTGGTTGGCCGGGTGCGCGGCCTGGAACGCCGGATGCTCGGCGGCCAGCGCGGCCACCCGGCGAATCCGCGGGTAGGCTTCCAACGACACCTTGAAGCGCTCGGCGGCGTACAGCTGCGGGATCAGGAACACATCGGCCAGTCCCGGCTGCTCGCCGAAGCAGAAGCCTTCATCGCCGATCAGTTGTTCCAGGGCTGCCAGGCCCTGGCTGATCCAGTGGTCGATCCACACCAGCAACTGCGCCTCTTCATGCCCCCACTCACGCAGCAGGTTCTGCGTGCTGGAGTTGTGCAAGGGATGCACGTCGCAACCGATGATGGACGCCACTGCCCGGGCGCGGGCACGGCCGACCAGGTCCTCGGGCAGCAGCGGCGCCTGTGGATAACGCTCCTCCAGGTACTCGATGATCGCCAGCGACTGGATCAGCAGGTCGCCCTCGTCGGTACGCAGGGCCGGAACCCGGCCCTGGGGGTTGATCTCCAGGTACTCGGGCAGGCGGTTGGCCCCGCCCTTGGGTACCAGCAGGTTGACCGGGATGGCCTGGTAGTCCAGGCCCTTGAGGCCCAGGGCGATCCGCACCCGGTAGGACGCGGTGGAACGGTAATAGGTATAAAGCTCCATGCTGCACTCCCCTTAGCGGGCCGTTGAAAATCTACCTGCGTTGTCATCGCTGCGTTAAAAACAGACTCAAAATGCTCATTTACCACCGTAAACTGCGCTTTTTCGCCTGTTTTTGCCTTGCGCTGGCTGCCTCGCCTACGTTTTTCAACGGCCTGCTAGCGGGCTGGCTGGACGATACCCCGGCATTCGCCGAAGCCGATGGAGGCGAAGCCTTCGCGGCGGCAACGCCCGCGCAGGATGATCTCGTCGCCGTCCTCGAGGAACTTGCGCACTTCGCCGGTGGCCAGCTCGACCGGTTTCTTGCCGCCCTCGGTGATCTCCAGCAGGCTGCCGAACTGGCCGCTCTGCGGGCCGGACAAGGTGCCCGAACCGAACAGGTCGCCGGCCTGCAACTGGCAACCGTTGACGCTGTGGTGCGCCACCATCTGCGCCACGGTCCAGTACATGTACTGGCTGTTGCTCAGGGTCAGGCGATGGGCTGGCAAGCCCTGCTCGCGCATGGTCCGGGTCAGCAGCAGCACTTCCAGTTCGATGTCGAAGCCGCCTGCGGCCTGGTCATGCTTGTCCAGCAGGTACGGCAGTGGTTGCGGGTCGCCTTCGGGGCGTGCCGGCTGGGCCTTGCGGAAGGGTTCCAGGGCCTCGGCGGTCACCACCCAGGGCGAGATGCTGGTGAGGAAGCTCTTGGACAGGAACGGCCCCAGCGGCTGGTATTCCCAGGCCTGGATATCCCGCGCCGACCAGTCGTTGAGCAGGCAGAAACCGGCGATGTGCTCGGCGGCGTCGCCAATGGCGATCGGCTCGCCCAGCTCGTTGCCCTGGCCGATCCAGATCCCCAGTTCGAGCTCGTAGTCCAGGCGCGCGCAAGGACCGAAGGTCGGCTCGCTCTGCCCGGCCGGCAGGGTCTGGCCCTTGGGCCGGCGCACGTCGGCACCGGAGGCGCGGATGGTCGAGGCCCGGCCGTGGTAGCCGATCGGCACGTACTTGTAGTTGGGCAGCAAGGGGTTATCGGGGCGGAACAGCTTGCCGACGTTCTGCGCGTGCTCGATGCCCACGTAGAAGTCGGTGTAGTCGTTGATCCTGGCCGGCACATGCATCTGGCAATCGGCGGCCAGGGGCAGCAGCTTCGCCCCCTGGGCCTGGATCTTGCCTTGCAGGCTGCTGCCTTCGGCCAGCAGTTCCAGCAGGCGCTCGCGCAGGGCCACGCGGGCCGGGCGACCGAGCTGGAAGAAGGCGTTCAACTGGCCACCACGGGTAGCCTCCACCGCGGCCTTGGCCGGGCCTTCGAACAGGCCGGCATCCAGCGCGGCCTCGAGGTCCAGGATCTGCTCGCCGATGGCCACGCCGCTGCGAGGTGCCGAGCCCTGGATGCTGAAGACGCCCAGGGGCAGGTTCTGCAACGGGAAGTCGGGGTGACCGTTGGCAGACTCGACCCAGCTACGGGTGATGGTGGACAAGGTCATGGGTTATCTCCGATTCGGGTTGAAGGTGACGGGCAGCGAAGCCCAGCAAGCATCGTAGTCGCTCTGCAGTTCGGCGCATTCCAGGGCGAAGCGGCTCGGGCGCAGCACCTGGCTGGTCTCGAACATGAAGGCCATGGTGTTGTCGATCTTGGCTGGCTGCAACTCGACGTTGATCGCCTTGGTGCAGGTCTCGCCATCCGGGCCGTGGGCACTCATACAGCTGTGCAGCGAGGCGCCGCCGGGCAGGAAGCCTTCGGCCTTGGCGTCGTAGGCCCCCTGGATCAGGCCCATGAACTCGTTCATCAGGTTGCGGTGGAACCAGGGCGGACGGAAGGTGTTCTCGGCCACCATCCAGCGCGGCGGGAAGATCACGAAGTCCAGGTTGGCCATGCCCGGCACGCTGGTGGGCGAGGTCAGGACGGTGAAGATCGACGGGTCCGGATGGTCGAAACTGACGGTGCCGATGGTGTTGAAGCGGCGCAGGTCATATTTGTACGGCACGTTGTTGCCGTGCCAGGCCACCACGTCCAGCGGCGAGTGATCCAGCTCGCAGCCCCAGAGTTCGCCCAGGTATTTCTGGACCAGGGCGGTGGGCTGGCGCAGGTCTTCGTAATGGGCCACCGGGGCCAGGAAGTCCCGGGGGTTGGCCAGGCCGTTGCTGCCGATAGGCCCCAGGTCGGGCAGGCGCAGCGGCGCGCCATGGTTTTCGGCGATATAGCCACGGGCTTGCGGGTCCAGCAGCTCGACGCGGAACTTCAGGCCGCGCGGCAGCACGGCGATCTCCAGCGGTTCGAGCGCCAGCACGCCCAGTTCGGTGACGATGCGCAAGCGGCCCAGCTCGGGCACCAGCAGCAACTCGCCGTCGGCGTTGAAGAACACTCGCTCCATGGAGCGGTTGGCGCGGTAGTGGTAGACGCTGATGCCGGCCGGTTTCTGCGCCGGCGAGTTGGCCACCATGGCCACCAGGCCATCGATGAAATCCGTCGGCTGCGCGGGGATCGACAACGGGCTCCAACGCAGGCGGTTAGGCGTCACTTCGCCCAGGTCACCGCCCGCCAATTGGCGTTCGAGACGGGTGAAGGACGGATGCTTGGCCGAAGGCTGGATGCGGTACATCCAGGTGCGCCGGGCTTCGCTGCGGGCCATGGTGAAGGCCGTGCCGGAGAACAGTTCGGCGTACAGGCCGTAGGGGGCTTTCTGCGGGGAGTTCTGGCCGACCGGCAGTGCGCCGGGCAGGGCTTCGCTGGAAAACTCGTTACCGAAGCCGGATTGGTAGCTGAGGGCGGACGCCGAAGAATCGAGGTTCATGGAGCCTCCTGGAAGTTGGAATAGGCAGGGGCCCACCACTCCTTCGCAAGAGTTATCGGCACGCCTGGGTTATTTTTGTCGTAATCCAATTACGCATAACGTAATTTGATTGCCCAGGAGCGTCAAGCTATAAAGACCGCCACTTGTCACGGGACCCCTACATCTCCATGGAAAAGCCGCGCAGCACCAGCGACAGCAACGGTAAACAGAAAGTCCGCTCGGCCGAGGTCGGCACCGACATCCTCAAGGCCCTGGCCGAACTCTCGCCGTCCACGTCCCTCTCGCGCCTGGCCGAGCATGTGCAAATGCCTGCGAGCAAGGTCCATCGCTATCTGCAAGCGCTGATCGCCAGCGGCTTCGCCGAGCAGAACACCGCCACCAACCACTACGGCCTGGGCCGCGAAGCCTTGCGGGTGGGCCTGGCGGCCCTGGGCAGCATGGATGTGCTGCGAGTCGCCGCCCTGCCCCTGGCCGAGCTGCGCGATGACTTGAACGAAACCTGCTTCCTCGCGGTGTGGGGCAACCAGGGCGCCACCGTGGTGCACATCGAGCCCGCGGTGCGGGCGATGACCGTGGTCACCCAGTTGGGCTCGGTGCTGCCGCTGCTCAGTTCGTCCACCGGGCTGGTGTTCAACGCCTACCTGCCGCAGCGGGAAACCCTCGACCTGCGCCAGCAGGAATTGGCCGAGGCCAGTTCCCACGCCCTGGCCGAGACACAGGCCCACGATGCCCTGGCCGAACAGATCCGCCAGCGCGGCCTGCACCATATCCATGGGCTGCTGATGCCCGGGGTCGACGCCCTGTCGGCGCCGGTGTTCGATGCCACCGGCAAGATCGCCGCGGTGCTGACGGTGGTCGGGCCGGCCTCGATGTTCCATGCCGACGAAAACGGCCCGGCGGCGCAACGCCTGCTGGCGGCCTGTCGTGCGGTGAGCTGGCGCATGGGTTATCAGCCCCTGGCCGAATAAACGCGCGCCCCACCTGGCTCATTGCCTGGGCCCCGCCGCCCAGGCCACCCGCCGGCTTCTGCATGGCTAGGCTGGCACCTGGCAAGCAGCTTCGATGCGCACTTGGCGACAGCCCCGACTATTGCTCTGTCTGTAACAGTCCTTGTCCTGAATCGCTATTTTTCCGGGGTCGGCCAGGGCTTATTCTTCTTTCGCAGTCACGGCAGACAGCCTGGCTCCACCACCGAGACAAGTGCTGTGCAGGACTTCTCGGCAACCGATTCCGGCAGGCTTGAAGCGACTCGACTCAAGCCGCCCACCCAGGTTCACTGACGTTGATTTTGTAGCTCCTTGATCTAACGTCTTACTTCGGCCGCTGCCCTTGCAGCGGCCTTTTTTATGCCTGGGAACATGACCGGGCAGGACGCCCGTGAAGGGTAGCGGCGGCCGCCGCTCCAGGGCCCAGGCATGGCCCGGGAGAAGGCGCTCGAAGCGGCGGCCGGAGGCAATCAGATCGCGTATTTTTGCAGGTTCTGCATCATCTCCTTGAGGGCCTCGAGGTTGTCCTTGGGATGGACCGCGCCCTCGAAGTCGCAGATCTCTTGCCAGTGGGCCGCCACGTCTTGCGGCGTGAAGCCCTGGCGCGGGTCGAAGCCGGCGCCCAGGCTGCGCTCCCAGCGCACCTTGCCGATCCAGCCGCCACCGACCTCGAACAAGCCGGAGGTTTCCTGGCACTGCTCGCTGCCCAGGTACACCACCAGCGGGCTGACCAGTTCCGGCTTGAGCTGCTCGAACACCTGGGGCGGGATCAGGCCCTCGGTCATCCGCGTGCCGCCGGTGGGGGCAATGGCGTTGACCAGGATATTGCTCTTGCGTCCTTCCAGCGCCAGGGTCCGGGTCAGGCCATACAGGCCCAGCTTGGCCATGCCGTAGTTGGACTGGCCGAAGTTGCCATAGATGCCCGAAGTGGAGGCGGTGAAGATCACCCGCCCATAAGCCTGCTCGCGCAGGTGCGGCCAGGCGGCGCGGGTGACCTTGTAGGCCCCCTCGACGTGCACCTGGTACACCAGGTCCCAGTCGGTGTCGTCCATCTTGTGGAAGGTCTTGTCGCGCAGGATCCCGGCGTTGTTGACCACCACGTCGACCCGGCCGAAGACATCCAGGGCGTTCTGCACGATCTTCTCGCCGTCGGTGACCGAGTCGTGGTTGGCCTCGGCGATGCCACCCGCCTCGCGGATTTGCGCCACCACCCGGTCGGCCGCCGAGGCACTGGCGCCCTCGCCCTGGGCCGAGCCGCCCAGGTCATTGACCAGCACCTTGGCGCCGTGGCGGGCGAACAACAAGGCGTGGGCCCGTCCCAGGCCACCACCGGCCCCGGTGATGATCACCACTTTGTCTTCCAAGCGCACAGACTCACTCATACCGAACTCCAGCAGGGCCAATGGACAAGAACCCGAGTGTCGGGCAGCCGGCCAGGGCCTACAACGAACAGGGCCGCCGCTGAATGGTGCGCGATAAGACAGCGGGATAGTCGAGCCGGGGCCGCAGCGAGGCTGCGCCCCGCAAGGTTCAGGAGCCCACGGCGCGGCTGACCGGAGCCTGTAGTGCATCGCGAAAGGCCAGGTAGTGCTTGAGCACCGCCCGCGGCGCCTCGATCTGCGGGTAATGGCCGATGTCCGGCAGCAGCACCGTGTCCGGCCGGGGGATCAACTGGCGATAGCGCTCGACCATGTGCGCCCCGGAGATCGGGTCCTGGGCGCCATCGATCACCCGCAGCGGCACCTCGCCCTGCTGCATGGCCGCGACCCAGCGCTCGCGCTGCTGGCGCCGCTGCGGGATATAGCCGATCAACTTGTGCAGGATGCGCGGTCCCTGGTGGCTCTGCACCAGGCTCCAGAAGTCGTCCAGCACGGTTTCGCTGGGCTGGCTCTGCGGCCCGAACACCTGCTGCAGGTTCCTGGCCAGGCCCTCGCGACTGAACATCCGCCCGAGCATCCAGCCCAATGGGCTGAGCAGCAGTTTCTGGCTCAGCACCGGGCGATGGGTTTCCGGGAACAGGCCGCCATTGAGGAACACGCAACTGGCGATCCCGATGCGTTCCTCGTAATGCCGGGCCAGCAGTTCCTGGGCGACGCTGTCGCCATAGTCATGGGCCAGCACGTGCAGCGGTCCCTCGATCCCCAGGTGTGCCAACAACGCCTGCTGCAGGTCCGCCTGCTCCAGCAGGCTGTAGTCGTGCTCCAGGGGCTTGGCCGAATCACCGAAGCCGAGCATGTCGCAGGCGATCACCTGGTAGCGCCGCGCCAGGGGTTGCCACAGGTAGTGCCAGTCCCAGCTGGCGGTGGGAAAACCATGGATCAGCAACAGCGGCGCGCCCTGCCCGGCCACCCAGTAGCGAACGGCCTGGCCGCGGAACTGCAAGTCCTGCCCCTGGGTACGCCAGACACTCAGGGGAATCTCGGCGAGAGGCATCAGGCTTTGTACCCCGGGTCGAGTTGCTCGAGCTTGCGCAGCAGGGCCGGCCAGGCCAACACCCCGCCCATGCCCTGGGCACTGCGGGTGACCCCGGCGATCATCGCCTTGGCTCCACTGAGCACCGACGCGGGAATGGCGATCAGCTCGGCACCTCCGTTCTGCGCCAGCACCTGGATTTCACAGGCACGCTGGAAGATGAACATCATCAGGAAAGTGTCAGCGATGCTCGCACCACAGGTCAGCAGGCCGTGGTTGTGCAACATCAGGAAATTGTTGTCGCCCAGGTCGGCCTGCAGCCGGACTTTCTCCTCGGGGTTCAGGGCCACGCCCTCGTAGGGGTGGTAGCCGAGGCTGGCGAGGACGAACAGCGACTGCTGGCTGATGGGCAACACGCCCTGCTGCTGCGCCGACACCGCCACGCCCGCCGCGGTATGGGTGTGCAGCACGCAGAGCACATCGTGGCGCACCGCATGGACCGCGCTGTGGATGGTGTAGCCCGCCGGGTTGATCTCGTAGGGACTGTCCATCAGCTTGTTGCCGGCCTGGTCGACCTTCACCAGGCTGGACGCGGTGATCTCGTGGAACATCAGGCCGAACGGGTTGATCAGGAACTCGTCGGTGCCCGGCACCTTGGCCGAGATGTGGGTGAAGATCAGGTCATCCCAGCCATGCATCGCCACCAGGCGATAACAGGCGGCCAGGTCCTGGCGGGTTTGCCATTCCAGGGCGCTGACCTGGTCCTTGACACTCGCAGTGGATGGAACGGGGGCTAGGCTCACGGCAGGGACCTCATGTTGGCTTTTATTGGAAGGAGGACCCTCGCAGTCTAGACACCCCTGGTGCACCACGGAGTCGCCTTGGCAGCCAGCTTGATGACCGAACGGGTCAGCCGGCGACCGAGCCGCGCCACGGCGCCTTCACCTCAAAGCAACGACGCCAGCAAAGGCGCGGCGAACAGGTTCAACAGCCCGGTGAGCACCATCACCAGTCCCGCTACCGAGCCCTCCTCGCCACCGACTTCGTGGGCCCGGCTGACCCCGGCGCCATGGGCGCCGACCCCGAACAGCGCGCCCCGGGCCAGGGCGCTGCGCAGGGGCAGCCAACGTAACAGCACGCCGCCGAGCATGGCGCCGAAGACCCCGGTGAACATCACGAATACCGCCGTCAGCTCGGGCACGCCGCCCAGGTCATGGGCCAGGGGCATGGCGAACGGAGTGGTGATCGAGCGAGGCACCAGCGACAGGGTCACCGAGCTGTCCAGGGCCAGGAGCCGGGCCAGGCCGAAAGAACTACCGATGGAGGCCGCGCTACCGGCCAGCATGCCCAGCAGCAATGCCGACCAATGGCGCATCAGCAACTGGCGCTGCTGCCAGATGGGAATGGCGAAGGCCACGGTCACCGGGCCCAGCACCAGCATCAGCCAGTGGGTATTGGCGGCATACTCGGCGTAGGCGGTGTGCAACGGCACCGCGACCGCCAGCAGCAGCGTCGGCACCAGGATCAGCGGCGACAACAGGTAGCGCCCGGTGCGCCGGTAGATCCAGCGGCTGAACAGATAGGCGCCGAAGGTCAGCGCCAGCCAGAACATCGGCATCGCCTCAAGCTTCATGGCGCATCCTCCAGCGGCACACCAGCTCCACGGTCAGCGCGGTCACCAGCATCACCAGCAAGGTGCTGACGCCGATCACCAGCAGGATCCGCCAGCCGTCCTGGCGTAGCAGGCCGCCGTAGTCCAGCAGGCTCATCAGCGCCGGGATGAAGAACAGCAGCATCTCCGCCATCAAGAGGCCAGCGCCCAGTTGCAGGGCTGCCGGCTTGACCCAGCCCAGGGCGAAGGCCAGCAACAACATGGCCAGGCCGATGACCCCGCCGGGAATCGGCCAGGGCAGCCAGGTAGCCAGTTGGCAGCCGAGAAAATAGATGGCCAGCAGCACCGCCAGCTCGCACAGCAGGCGGCCTAAGCGTTTCAAGGGGGAAATGTTCATGGTGGTTCGGTCCTCTGGGAGGCCATTTTATGAAAAGCCCCTTCATCACCGAAGCGAATTGTTAGACTGGAAGCCATTCCAAACTGGAATTCCCACCATGGATTTCAAGCAACTGCGCAGCTTCGTCGAAGTGATCCACCAGGGCGGCTTCACCCAGGCCGCCAAGACCCTGCATATCAGCCAGTCGGCGGTGAGCAAGCAGGTCGCCCAGCTGGAACAGAGCCTGGGCACGCCGCTGCTGGAGCGCCAGGGCTCGCACATCCACCTGACCGCCGCTGGCAACGTGGTGCTGCAACGGGCCGAGGGCATGCTGCGCCTGCGCAATGAGCTGCTCAGCGAACTGGACGACCTGAGCCACATGACCCGCGGCGAGTTGCGCCTGGGCCTGCCGATGCTGGGCAGCGATACGCTGTTCGCCAGCCGCTTCGCCGAGTACCGGCGACGCTATCCGAATATCCAGGTGCATTTGCTCGAAGGTGGCAGCCTGAATGTCGAGCAGGCGGTACGCAGCGGCGAACTGGAACTGGGCGGCAGCCTGACGCCCAAGGACCCGGCCTTCGCCTACCAGCCGTTCTGCGACGAACCGCTGGATGCCCTGCTGCCCGCCGATCATCCGCTGGCGATGAATGCCAAGGTGCGCCTGGAAGAACTGGCCGACACCCCGTTCCTGCTGTACCAGCGCAGCTTCGTGCTCAACGACCGCCTGCTCCAGGCCTGCCAGCAGCTGGGGTTCACTCCCAGGGAAGGTGGGCGCAGCGGCCAGGCGGACTTCCTCGCGGCGCTGGTGGCGGCGGGCCAGGGCGTGGTGCTGCTGCCCAGCGTGGTGGCCCGGGCCCTGGTCCGCCCGGGCGTGGTGCGCCTGACCCTGAAGGCCCCGGAGTCCCTGCGCTGGGACATTGCCTTCATCTGGCGCGAAGGGGCCTACTTGTCCAAGGCGGCGCAGGCCTGGCTGGCGCTGCTACGGGAACAGCCGGTCAGCCCCGCAGTGCGCTGACCAGCTCCGCCAGCCAGGGCTCGGCGTCGGTTTCCGGGGTCACGGTCTCGCTGGCGTCCAGGCGCAGCATCGGCAGCACCTCGCGTACGCCCAGTTCGGCGAACAGCTCGCGCATCTGCTCGCCGCCACCGCAAAAGGTATCGCCATAGCTGGAGTCGCCCAGGCCGATCACTGCCCCGGGCAAACCGCGCCAGGCGGCCGGCAGTTGATCGCGAATGCTCGAATACAGCGGCAGCAGGCTGTCCGGCAACTCGCCCATGCCGGTGGTCGAGGTCACTGCCAGGAATGCCTCTGGCGCGAACGCCTGGACATCGGCCAGGGTCGCGCGGGGGTTGTGCCAGGCCTCGAAGCCCGCGGCGTCGAGGAGCTTGGCGGCATGCCGGGCGACTTCTTCAGCCGTGCCGTACACCGTGCCGGAAAGGATGGCGACTTTCATCAATCTGATCCTGAAGCTGACTAAAAGCCTGGGATATTAACAGCTACGGAGTAAAATCCCGTCTTCGCTCGTCCGCAGGCTGCAAAGCAGCTGTAGACACCATGCCAGCATGCCTTAGAATCCAGCCCTTGCTGATCGAAGACGGAACTGCGGGATGATAAACGCCCACTTGCTGCAACGGATGATCAACGCCTCCAACGACGGGATTGTGGTCGCCGAGCAGGAAGGCGAGGACACCATACTGATCTATGTGAACCCGGCCTTCGAGCGGCTGACCGGCTACAGCGCCGATGAAGTGCTGTACCAGGACTGCCGTTTCCTGCAATCGGGCGATCGGGACCAGCCGGGCTTGCAGGCGGTCCGCCAGGCCCTGAAGAAGGGTCGGCCATGCCGCGAGGTGCTGCGCAACTATCGCAAGGACGGCAGCCATTTCTGGAACGAGCTGTCGATCACCCCGGTATTCAACGAGAGCGATCGGTTGCACTATTTCATCGGGGTGCAAAAGGACGTCACCGAACAGGTCAAGGCCCAGCAGCGCCTCTCGCAGGTGGAGCAGCAACTGGCCGAGGCCCGGGCTGAGCTGGCTGCCCTCAAGGCGACCAACGGCCCTAATAAGTCGCAGGTTTAGTGGTCGTAGGGGTACCCCCGCTGACTTGTCTTTCACCTTCCGAGCAACATCATGCAGCGCGACGCCCTTCTCACTCAGGATGAACTGGACTTCATCCGGAGCATCCAGCACAACCCGCACCTCAATGTGCGCGACACCACATCCAGCCTGCTGGTCAACGGCGGCTCGCAGATCCGTGATTTGCTGACCCGCCTGGCGGCCAACGAGAAGGTCACTATCCAGGCGCATTTCGACAATCAGCAGATGACCTTCCCGCTGCACCTGGTGGAAGACGAATTCCACGCCTTGCACCTGCGCCTGGGAGTACCGAGCATCTTCGAGGACGGCCCCATGGTGCGGCCATGGCGCCTGGCCCTGGATGAACCGGTGGCCCTGGAGAATGCCAAGGGGCAGCCCGGGCGCCTGTGGGTGCGGGAAGTGTCGTTCAAGGGGGTGCTGCTGGAGGTCCGCAACAAGACCCGACCGCCCAGGCAGTTCGCCCAGTGGTTCAGCCCCTCGGGATACGAGCGGATCGCCCTGCGCGGACATTTCGAGCGCGAGACCGAGGCCGGCTTTTACGCCTATCGCCTGGAGCAGGACGATGCCGAGGAAACCGAGCGCCTGCGCCAGTTCATCCTCCAGCAGCACCGCCATTCCCACCCTGCCCTGCACGCCTGAGGCATCCGCGCGCGCGGCGTCAGGTATCCAGGTGCCCGCCGAGGAATTGCCGCAGGCGCTGCTGCATCAACCGCCCCTCCCCACCCAGGCAGACCACTGGCGACTCGGCCAGGCTGTCCTGGGCCAGGTCAGCGGCATCCCCGGCCAGCATCAGTGGGCAATCCAGGGTCAGCGCCAGGCGCTGGAGGCGCTTGGGCAGCTCAGCCGTCGGCGCATGGTTGGAGAACACCACCAGGGCCTGGGGCTTGAGCTTTTCACAGACCAGGGTCAATTCCTCCAGCGGCACTCCCGGCCCCAGCACCCGCACGCCGAGCTGGTCATGCCCCAGCAGCAGCGCCGCCACCAGCAGCTCCAGTTCGCGGCATTGCTGGTTGAACGCAGTGAGCAATAGCTGCGACGAGCCTGTGCGTTGCAACAACAGGCGCTGGCTGATTCGCGAACGCAGGAAGGCATCCAGGAACAGCCATTCGCTGGTGTGGCCGAAGGCATTACGCTGCTGCAGCTGCTTCCAGAACGGCAGGAAGATGTCCTGGAACACCACCGGCAGGGCATAGCTGGAGAACACCTGGCCGTAGATCCGCTCCAACTGCTCTTCATCGAAGGTATTGACCGCCAGCTTCAACTGATCGCGCCATTGGGCATATTCATCCTGCTGGCCATCGTCCGCCGAAGCCTTGAGCTGAGCCTGGACGGCGCGGTTCTTGGCCATGATCCGCCCGACCTTGCTCACCGCCACGCCGCGCTCGATCCAGCCGAGGATCTCGCGCACCGCCTCAACATCGTGCATGGAATACAACCTGTGCCCACTTTCGGTGCGCGTCGGCTGGATCAGACCGTAGCGTCGCTCCCAGGCCCGCAGGGTCACGGGATTGATGCCGGTCAGGCGGGAAACCTCGCGGATCGGGAACAGCTCGTCCCGCGCGAGGGCGTCCGGAGCCTGGTGGGTAGCGGAAGGTGCAGTGGTGGCGGGCATCTGAGGGAGAGAACACCGATGGACAAAATGACCGACATTCTACTCTCCCCGGGTGCCGGGGCTTCAAGGGCAGGACTATCCGACCGCTGTCATTGGTACAACCGTGCCAATCAGGAATAATCCTTGCTTGTCCAAGGTGCGGCCCGACACCCCGGTGCCCCGTCAACGACTGCCTTACCCAGGCAGCGTATTGGTTTTACGGAGATACATGATGTCTACCTCACCCGTCACCCTGATGGTGGCCCGGCGCGTTGCCGACGGTCGCTACCAGGACCTGATCGCCTGGCTGCGCGAAGGCGAGCAACTGGCCACCGACTTTCCCGGCTACCTGGGCTCCGGCGTCCTGGCCCCTCCGCCCGGCGACGATGAATTCCAGATCATCTTCCGGTTCGTCGACGAACAGACCCTGCACACCTGGGAACACTCCGCCTCGCGCACCGCCTGGCTGGCCCGGGGTAGCGACCTGTTCGCCCATCCTTCGGAGCACCGGGTCAGGGGCATCGATGGCTGGTTCGGCGCCGCCGGACAACGCCCACCGCGCTGGAAACAGGCCGTGGCGATCTGGTTGGCGTTCTTTCCGGTCTCGCTGCTGTTCAACTTCGTCCTCGGGCCGCTGCTCAACGACCTGGGCATGCTGGCGCGGGTATTCGTCAGCACCCTGGCCCTGACCCCGCTGATGGTCTATTTCTTCATCCCGCTGTCCACAAGGCTGCTGGCCAACTGGCTCAACGCCGCCCCGGCCCGCCCACTGCCGGCGGCCCCCTCGACGCAGAACCCGTAAAAACCTGGCGCCGGCCGGTGCCACACCGCCTGTGTCGGCACCGGCCCTCCCGCGATCCGCCCCACGGCGCAGCACCGCCGCTGGTATAGTTCGGCTCTATCCGCGACGCGAGCCCACCATGAACGCCTCCACTGCCCCGATCCTGATCACCGGCGCCAGCCAGCGTGTCGGCCTGCATTGCGCCCTGCGCCTGCTGGAGGACGGACATCCGCTGATCGTCACGTACCGCAGCCTGCGCCCAGGGCTCGAAACCCTGCGCGAGAAGGGCGCGACCCTGCTGTTCGCCGACCTCTCCAGCGAGGCCGGGATCATGGCCCTGATCACTGAGCTCAAGGCCCGCACCGACTGCCTGCGGGCGATCATCCACAATGCCTCGCAGTGGCTCGAGGAACGCCCGGGCCAGGAAACCGAGGCCTTCACCCACATGTTCGGCGTGCACATGCTGGCGCCCTACCTGATCAACCTGCATTGCGCCGAGTTGCTACAACACTCCAGCCCGGCGGACATCATCCACATCAGCGACGACGTGACCCGCAAGGGCAGCGCCAAGCACATCGCCTACTGTGCCAGCAAGGCCGGCCTGGACAGCCTGACCCTGTCTTTCGCCGCCAAGTACGCCCCGGCAATCAAGGTCAACGGCATCGCACCGGCCCTGCTATTGTTCAATCCCGACGACGACGCGGCGTACCGCGCCAAGACCCTGGCCAAATCCGCCCTGGGCATCGAGCCCGGCGCGCAAGTGATCTACCAGAGCCTGCGTTACCTGCTGGACAACCCCTATGTCACCGGCACCACCCTGACCGTCAACGGCGGGCGGCACGTCAAATAGACCGGCCCCGCGAGGACCTTGCATGAGCCTTTCCCTGCCCCAGCACTACCGCGAGATCCTCAAGGGTCTCGGCGAAGACCCCGAGCGCGAGGGCCTGCTCGATACGCCCAAGCGTGCCGCCAAGGCCATGCAATACCTGTGTCATGGCTACGAGCAGTCGCTGGAGGACGTCGTCAACGGCGCGCTGTTCGCCTCCGAGAACGACGAGATGGTGATCGTCGCCGACATCGAGTTGTACTCCCTGTGCGAACATCACCTGCTGCCCTTCATCGGCAAGGCCCATGTGGCTTATATTCCCACCGGCAAGGTGCTGGGGCTGTCGAAGATCGCGCGGATCGTCGACATGTTCGCCAGGCGCCTGCAGATCCAGGAAAATCTCACCCGGCAGATCGCCGATGCAGTGCAGAGCGTGACCCAGGCCGCCGGCGTCGCCGTGGTGGTCGAAGCCAAGCACATGTGCATGATGATGCGCGGGGTCGAGAAACAGAATTCCACCATGCATACCTCGGTGATGCTCGGCGCCTTTCGCGAATCGAGCACCACTCGCCAGGAATTCCTGCAATTGATTGGACGGAGCAAGTAAATGCCACAACTTCAGCCAGGAATGGCTCGTATCCGAGTCAAGGACCTGCTCCTGCGGACCTACATCGGAATCAACGAGGAAGAGATCCTCAACAAGCAGGATGTCCTGATCAACCTGACCATCCTGTATCCCGCACAAGATGCGGTGCGCGACAACGACATCGATCACGCGCTGAACTATCGCACCATCACCAAGGCCATCATCGCCCACGTCGAGGGCAACCGCTTCGCCCTGCTGGAGCGCCTGACCCAGGAACTGCTGGACCTGGTGATGAGCAACGCCTCGGTGCAGTACGCCGAAGTAGAAGTGGACAAACCCCACGCCCTGCGCTTTGCCGAATCGGTATCCATCACGTTAGCGGCAAGTCGCGACCCAGCCTGACCACCGCCTCAAGCGACAAGCTCCATATCCCCCCAGGAGCTTGTCCCCCCTCGGAGAATCCCATGACCGAACAACAACGCCTGGAACTGGAAGCGGCGGCCTTTCGCCGTCTGGTGGCCCATCTGGACAACCGCAAGGACGTGCAGAACATCGACCTGATGAACCTGGCCGGGTTCTGCCGCAACTGCCTGTCCAAGTGGTACAAGGCCGAAGCCGACCAGCGCCAGATCGAGGTCAGCCTCGATGACGCCCGTGAAGTGGTGTATGGCATGCCCTACGCCGAGTGGAAGAATCTCTATCAGAAAGAAGCCAGCGCCGAGCAGCAAGCGGCGTTCGCCAAAGGAAAACCCCATGACTGACCTGAACACCCTGCGCGCCAGCCTCAACAGCGGCGAACACGCCTTTGCCGACACCCTGGCGTTCATCGCCGCCGGTTATGACTACCAGCCCCAGGCGTTCAACAACGGTGGCGTGGAGAACGCCGCCGGGCAGAACGAAGGCTCGTGCAAGACCCTGGGCCTGGCCCTGCTGGAAGGCCTGAGCGACGCCGAAGCGTTGTTGGCCTTCGGCGAGCATTACCGTTCGGTGCTGGCCACCCCGCAAGGTAGCGACCATGGCAACATCCGCGCCCTGATCGCCCACGGCCTGGCCGGAGTGAAGTTCAACGCCCAGCCGCTGGTGCGCAAGGCCTGATCCCGCTGCCACGCACTGCCGGGCCTGCGGCAGTTGCGCGATGCTTTCCATGAGGCATGAAAAAACCGGCTTGCGCCGGTTTCTTCATTTCAGGGCGATCAGAACGAAGCGTTCTGCAGGCCGTCCAGATAACGCTCGGTGTCCAGGGCCGCCATGCAACCGGCGCCGGCCGAGGTGATGGCCTGGCGGTAGACGTGGTCGGCCACGTCGCCGGCGGCGAAGATGCCCTCGACGCTGGTGGCGGTGGCATTGCCTTCACGACCGCCCTGCACGACCAGGTAACCGTCCTTGAGCGCCAGCTGGCCTTCGAACAGCGACGTGTTCGGAGTGTGGCCGATGGCGATGAACACGCCGTCGACTTTCAGCTCGTCGAAGCTGCCATCGTTGTTCTTCAGGCGGGCACCGGTGACGCCCATGTCGTCGCCCAGCACTTCGTCCAGGGTCGCGTTGAGCTTGAGCTCGATCTTGCCTTCGGCAACCCGGGCGTGGAGCTTGTCGATCAGGATCTTCTCGGCGCGGAAGGTATCGCGACGGTGGATCAGGGTGACCTTGCTGGCGATGTTGGCCAGGTACAGGGCTTCCTCGACAGCGGTGTTGCCACCACCGACCACGGCCACTGGCTTGTTGCGGTAGAAGAAACCGTCGCAGGTGGCGCAGGCGGAAACGCCCTTGCCCATGAACGCCTCTTCCGATGGCAGGCCCAGGTAGCGAGCGCTGGCGCCGGTGGCGATGATCAGGGCGTCGCAGGTGTAGGTGCCGCTGTCACCGGTCAGGGTGTAGGGCTTGGCGGCGAAGTCCACGGCATTGATGTGGTCGAAGACGATTTCGGTTTCGAAGCGCTCGGCGTGCTCGCGCATCCGCTCCATCAGCGCCGGACCGGTCAGGCCGTGCACGTCGCCCGGCCAGTTGTCGACTTCGGTGGTGGTGGTCAGCTGGCCGCCGGCCTGCATGCCGGTGATCAGCAGTGGCTTCAGGTTGGCGCGGGCGGCATAGACCGCGGCGCTGTAACCGGCAGGGCCGGAACCGAGAATAATCACACGCGAATGACGTACATCAGACATGACTCACTCCTATCGACCGGCCCGGCTGCCCTGGCGCGGAACGCCGGCTTGCCGGCTGGAATAAAAAAGGACGGCGAAACCTTGGGGAAGGCTAAAACTCGTCCGTCCAAAAATAATGGGTGCAGCGTATAGAGGGGGCGAAGATTAAGGAAATACGGTTTAACAATCCAGCTCATAGGCGGTCTCTATCCTCTGAAGACCAGTATGAAGAGGTCTTTGTTACCCTTGATGTCGCCGTATGCGCCGCACTTTCGCCCCTTGTGCAAAGCCGGTAAGGTCGGCGCGTTTTCCCTCTGCTCGGAGCCTTCTATGCCCGCCCCTGTCTTGTCCGGCCCGCAATACCTGCGCGAGGGCCTCAAGTTGATCCTCACCCCCGGCCTGCGCCTGTTCGTGCTCTTGCCGCTGCTGGTCAACCTGGTGCTGTTCGTCGGATTGATCTATTTCGCCGGTCATCAGTTCAGCCTCTGGGTCGATTCCCTGATGCCGACCCTGCCGCAATGGCTGAGCTTTCTCAGCTACATCCTGTGGCCGCTGTTCGTGGTGCTGGTGGTGCTGATGGTGTTCTTCAGCTTCACCATGCTGGCCAATATCATCGCCGCCCCGTTCAACGGCTTCCTCGCGGAAAAGGTCGAGACCGTGGTCCGCGGCACCGATGATTTCCCCCCCTTCAGCTGGGGCGAACTGCTGGCGATGATCCCCCGCACCCTGTCCCGGGAGATGCGCAAGCTGGGCTACTTCCTGCCCCGGGCCATCGGCTTGTTCATCCTCTCGCTGATCCCGGTGGTCAACCTGGTGGCGGCGCCGCTGTGGCTGTTGTTCGGCATCTGGATGATGGCCATCCAGTACATCGACTACCCGGCGGACAACCACAAGATGAGCTGGCAGGACATGCTCGCCTGGTTGCGCCAGAAGCGCTGGCAGAGCCTGGGCTTCGGCGGCATCGTCTACCTGGCGCTGATGATTCCCTTCGTCAACATCCTGATGATGCCCGCCGCCGTGGCCGGGGCGACGCTGTTCTGGGTCCGCGAGCGCGGTGTGGATAACTTGCCGGGCCAACAGCGCTGAACCTGTCCGTCCCTGTTCCGGCTCCTGCACGACATCGCCCAGGGGCCAGCCTGCAAGCACTGCGCTCGAAGCCAGTGCCGGGCCGTCATAAATCCATCATCCCAAGGTCACAATGACGACATGGCCCCAGCCGACACTGGGGTCATGAGCCCAGCCCTGCATATCACCCTCATCACCGAGACCTTCCCGCCGGAAATCAACGGCGTGGCCAATACCCTTGGCCGCCTGTGCGATGGCCTGCGGGCCCGTGGGCACCAGGTGGAACTGGTGCGTCCGCGCCAAGGCTGCGATCAGAGCCGGAGCAGCGACGAAGCCCTGCTGCTGTGCCGAGGTTGGCCACTGCCGGGGTATCCGGGGCTGCAATGGGGCCAGTCATCGATGCACAAGCTGCTACGCCGCTGGAAACGCCAGCGTCCGGATGTGCTGTACATCGCCACCGAAGGGCCCCTTGGCTTGTCCGCACTGCGGGCGGCCAAGCGCCTGGGGATCTCGGTGGTCAGCGGTTTCCACACCAATTTCCAGCAGTACTCCAGCCAGTACGGCCTGGGCTTGCTGACGCGCTTGCTGACCCACTACCTGCGCTGGTTCCACAACCGCTCGAAGCTGACCCTGGTGCCCAGTGCCAGCCAGTGCCTGGAACTGGAGCGCCGCCACTTCGAGCGCCTGGCGCTGCTCTCCCGCGGGGTCGACAGCCAGTTGTTTCACCCGGCCAAGCGGGTCGCTGAACTGCGGGCCAGTTGGGGGTTGGATAACGACGACCTGGCGGTGATCCATGTCGGGCGCCTGGCGCCGGAGAAGAACCTTGGCCTGCTCAAGCGTTGCTTCGAGCGCCTGCAAGCGAGTTATCCACAGCAGAGGATGAAACTGATCGTGGTGGGCGATGGCCCACAGCGGGCGGCCCTGGAGAAAAGCCTGCCCGATGCGTTGTTCTGCGGTAGCCAGCGAGGCGAGGCGCTGGCGGCACACTATGCCTGCGGCGACCTGTTCCTGTTTCCCAGCCTGACCGAGACTTTCGGCAACGTGGTACTCGAGGCCCTGGCTTCAGGCTTGGCGGTAGTGGCCTACGACCAGGCCGCGGCGGCACAGCACATCCGTCACGGCTACAACGGCGTGCTGGCGATGCCCGGTGACGAGAATGCCTTCTGCGATGCCGCCAGCTGGCTGCTGGAAGAAACCGAGACCCTGCGCCGGGTGCGCCTCAACGCCCGCCAGCACGCCAGCCGCCAAGGCTGGGCAACGGTGATCGAACAGTTCGAGGAGCAGTTGCGCAGCGCCTGCCAGGAGGCGCCGGCGGCGGGCGGGCATGGCGTGAGCGGAGCGACGTGCCAGGCCCGGGACAGGACCGAGGCCCTGGGCGTGGCCAGGGGGCTGCCCCCCTCGCCACCCGGAGCCGCTGGTTAGACCAGGGTGGTCAGCGCATCACGGCTGAACGGCAGGATGTCCTGCTCACGCCCCTCCCGGACCTTCCGCGCCCAGTCCGGATCCACCAGCAGTGCGCGGCCCACGGCCACCAGGTCGAACTCGTCGTTATCCAGGCGTTGCAGCAGGTTCTCCAGGCTGGCCGGTTGCGCCACCTTGTCGGTCTTGACCATGAACTGCAGGAACTCGCCATCCAGGCCAACGCTGCCCACGGTGATGGTGGGCTTGCCGGTGAGCTTGCGGGTCCAGCCCGCCAGGTTCAGTTCGGAGCCTTCGAACTCAGGCTCCCAGAAACGTCGGGTGGAGCAGTGGAAGATATCCACGCCGGCATCCACCAGCGGCTTGAGAAAGGCTTCCAGGGCCTCTGGGGTCTCTACCAGGCGGGCCGCATAGTCCTGCTGCTTCCACTGGGAGAAGCGCAGGATGATCGGGAAGTCCGGGCCGACGGCAGCCCGCACGGCCTGGATCAACTCGATGGCAAAACGCGAGCGCTGGGCCAGGTCGCCACCGTACTCGTCGGTGCGCTGGTTGCTGCCTTCCCAGAAGAACTGGTCCACCAGGTAACCGTGGGCGCCATGGATCTCCACGCCGTCCATGCCGATGCTCTGGGCATCCTTGGCGGCCTGGGCGAACGCAGCGATCACCTCCTGGATATCCTGGTGGGTCATGCCATGCACCACCACCTGGCCGTCCTTGAGCTTCTCGCACGGACCGTAGCCCGGCACGCTGGCGTCCGGCTCGGTGCCCAGGCGCCGCACGTTGCCCACATGCCACAGCTGCGGGACGATCTTGCCGCCCTCGGCGTGGACCGCGTCCACCACCTTCTTCCAGCCTGCCAGTGCCGCCTCGCCGTGGAACTGCGGCACATTGGGGTAGCCGTTGGATGCCTGGTGCCCGATGGTGGTGCCTTCGGTGATGATCAGGCCGACCCCTGCCGCGGCACGCCGGCGGTAGTACTCGATGACCTTGGAATTGGGCACGCCGCCCGGCGAGAACGAGCGGGTCATCGGGGCCATCACCACGCGGGTCGGCAATTCCAACGCACCCAGCTGGAAGGGTTTGAACAAGGCTTGGACAGGCATGCTGCACTCCGACAGAAAAGGACTGGAGTCGAGGATCGACGCACAAGGCAGCGCCGGGCATCGCTCCCGGCGCACTTATGATGAGGATAATATTCATCCCCCAGGGGACTGCACAGCATTATTGATTCGAGTGATCGGGAGGCAAAAACGCCGCTATGCAGCGGCGTAGGGTGGCGCGCCATGCCGGGCATGCACCCGGCGCGCGGAGTCAGCTCAGGGCTTTCTCGATGGCCTGGACCACGGCGGGGTCATCGGGGGCGGTGCGCGGAGAGAAACGCGCCAGCACCCGGCCATCCTTGCCCACCAGGAATTTCTCGAAGTTCCAGGTGATATCGCCGGGAAACTCCGCCCCTTCGCCCGCCAGCAGGCGGTAGAGCTGGTGCCGCTCCGGGCCGTTGACCTCCAGCTTGCCGCTCAGGGGGAACGTCACCCCATAGTTGAGGCTGCAGAATTCCTGGATCTGTTGCTCGGTCCCGGGCTCCTGCCCGGCGAACTGGTTGCAGGGCAGGCCCAGCACGTTGAAGCCCCGGGCCTTGTATTGCTGGTAGAGGTTTTCCAGAGCCGCGTATTGTGGCGTCAAGCCACATTTGGAAGCGACGTTGACCACCAGCACGACTTGCCCCTTGAAGGGCGCGAGCGGCAGTTCCTGACCATCCAGGGCTTTCAGTTTAAGGTCGTGAAAAGCACTCATGACGAACTCCAAATTCCCGTGTTCTTGCAGAAGACAGCCTCTCGACAGTACAGCCAAAAGCCGCGGACTAAAAAGGCGCCCGCGGGCGCCTTTCGAGTAATCCTGAGCTTAGCGCAGAAACTCAGTGGTGATGGCCACCTTCGCCATGGACGTGACCATGGGCGACTTCTTCCTGGCTGGCATCACGGATGGCAACGACCTTGACCTGGAAGTTCAGGCGCTGGCCAGCCAGTGGGTGGTTGCCGTCGACGGTCACGTCGTCGCCGTCCAGATCGCGAATGGTGACGATCTGCATCTGGCCATCGGGAGCGGAAGCGTGGAACTGCATGCCCACTTCCAGTTCGTCGACGCCTTCGAACATGCTGCGGCTCAGGGTGCTGACCAGCTCGGCGGCGTATTCGCCGTAGGCATCTTCAGGTTCCACGGCAACCTTCAGCTCGTCACCGATCTGCTTGCCTTCCAGGGCCTTTTCCAGGCCTGGGATGATGTTCCCTGCGCCGTGCAGGTAGACCAGCGGGGCGCCGCCGGCAGAGCTGTCGATGACCTCACCAGCGTCGTTGGTGAGGGTATAGTCGATGGAGACAGCCTTATTGGCGGCGATCAGCATGGGGCGAGACCTTTTGCATAAGAATGAAGAACGTCCAAGTTTAGCGAAGCAATCGCGCGAAAGCGAACGGAACCCGGACAAACGGAATAGGCAGCGCCCCCCGACAATCTGCGGTTTCCACCAGGACGAGGACGGCCACTGGGTGGTCGAACTGTCGTGCGGCCACACCCAGCACCTGCGCCACCAGCCGCCATGGCAGTCGCGCGCCTGGGTCCTGGACCCGGCGCGGAGGGCAGAAAAAATAGGCCGGCCCTTCGCCTGTGGCTGGTGTGCGCAGGACGCCGGAAACGATAACCTTAGCCCCTGACTACCGCGGCAGACGGCCATGGACCGTCGCCCTTGCCATGCCCCCTTCGAGAATCCGCATGCAAACTTTTTTCATCGCACCCACCGATTTTGGCGTGGGCCTGACCTCCATCAGCCTCGGGCTGGTACGCACCCTGGAACGCGCCGGCCTCAAGGTCGGTTTCTTCAAGCCCATCGCCCAGCCGCACCCGGGCGACACCGGCCCCGAACGCTCCACCGAGCTGGTGGCCCGCACCCACGGCCTGAAACCGCCTCAACCGCTGGGCCTGGCCCATGTGGAGCGAATGCTGGGCGATGGCCAGCTGGATGAACTGCTGGAAGAAATCATCACCCTCTACCAGCAGGCGGCCATCGGCAAGGACGTGCTGGTCGTCGAAGGCATGGTGCCGACCCGCGCCGCCAGCTACGCGGCCCGGGTCAACCTGCACCTGGCCAAGAGCCTGGACGCCGAGGTGATCCTGGTCTCGGCCCCGGAAAACGAAGTGCTCACCGAACTGTCCGGGCGGGTCGAGTTGCAGGCGCAGTTGTTCGGTGGTCCACGGGATCCGAAGGTGCTGGGAGTGATCCTCAACAAGGTGCGCACCGACGAAAGCATCGAGGCGTTCAGCGCCCGCTTGAAGGAGCACTCGCCGCTATTGCGCAGTGGCGACTTCCGCCTGCTGGGCTGCATTCCGTTCCAGCCGGAGCTCAATGCCCCGCGGACCCGCGACGTGGCCGACCTGATGGGCGCCCAGGTACTCAACGCCGGGGACTACGAAACCCGGCGCATGACCAAGATCATCATTTGCGCGCGCACCATGCGCAACACCGTGGAGCTGCTCAAGCCCGGCGTGCTGGTGGTGACCCCGGGCGACCGTGACGACATCATCCTCGCCGTGAGCCTGGCGGCGATCAACGGCGTGCCCCTGGCCGGCCTGCTGCTGACCAGCGGCACCCTGCCCGACCCGAAGATCATGGAGCTGTGCCGTGGAGCGCTGAATGCCGGCCTGCCGGTGCTGTCGGTAAGCACCGGCTCCTACGACACCGCCAACCAGCTCAACGGCTTGAACAAGGAAATTCCCATCGATGACCGCGAGCGTGCGGAAATCATCACCGATTTCGTCGCCAGCCACCTGGATGCCGACTGGCTGCACCAGCGCTGTGGCACCCCGCGGGAAATGCGCCTGTCGCCCGCGGTGTTCCGCTACCAGTTGATCCAGCGCGCCCAGCAAGCCGACAAGCGCATCGTCCTGCCCGAGGGCAGCGAGCCCCTGACCGTGCAGGCCGCCGCCATCTGCCAGGCCCGCGGCATCGCCCGCTGCGTGCTGCTGGCCAAGCCGGACGACGTCCACGCCGTGGCCCGGGCCCAGGGCATCGAGCTGCCCGACGGCCTGGAGATCCTCGATCCGGACCTGATCCGCGAGCGATATGTCGAGCCCATGGTGGCCCTGCGCAAGAGCAAGAGCCTGAACGCGCCGATGGCCGAGCAGCAACTGGAAGACCCGGTGGTGCTCGGCACCGTGATGCTGGCCCTGGACGAGGTCGACGGCCTGGTTTCCGGGCTCGTCCACTCCACGGCCAACACCATCCGCCCGGCCCTGCAACTGATCAAGACCGCGCCGGGCTGCAGCCTGGTGTCCTCGGTGTTCTTCATGCTGTTTCCCGAGCAGGTGCTGGTCTACGGCGACTGCGTGATGAACCCCCACCCCAGCGCCAGCGAGCTGGCGGAGATCGCCCTGCAGAGCGCCGATTCGGCAGCGGCCTTCGGCATCTCGCCACGAGTGGCGATGATCAGCTACTCCAGTGGCGACTCGGCCAGCGGCGAAGAAGTGGAGAAGGTCCGCGAGGCCACTCTGCTGGCCCATGAAGCCCAGCGCTCGCTGTTGATCGACGGCCCGTTGCAGTACGACGCCGCCGCCAACGAGAACGTCGCCCGGCAACTGGCCCCCAACAGCCAGGTCGCGGGCAAGGCCACGGTCTTCGTGTTCCCCGACCTGAACACCGGCAACACCACCCACAAGGCGGTGCAACGCAGCGCCGATTGCGTGAGCCTGGGGCCGATGCTGCAAGGCCTGCGCAAGCCGGTGAACGACCTGCCGCGCGGCGCCCAGGTGGACGACATCGTCTACACCATCGCCCTGACTGCGATCCAAGCTGCCAACCGACCCATGGATGCCTGAATGCTGGACTTTCTACCGGGTGCCGTACGCGGCACCATCGCCTCACTGCTGCTGGCGCTCAACACTATTTTGCTGTGCTCGTTCCTGTTCTGCGTGGCGCTCTTCAAGGCCTTGCCGTTGCGCCTCACCCAGCGTTTCAGCCACTGGTTGATGAACCACACCCACGAGGCCTGGATCAGCAACAACAAGGCCTGGATGCAGCTGGTCTGCCGCACTCGCTGGCACGTGCAGGGCCTTGAAGGCCTGGATTACCAGCACTCCTACCTGGTCACCAGCAACCACCAGAGCTGGGTCGATATCCTGGTGCTGCAGTACGTGCTCAACCGGCGTATCCGCCCGTTGAAGTTCTTCCTCAAGCAGGAACTGATCTGGGTGCCGGTGATCGGCCTGGCCTGGTGGGCCCTGGGCTTTCCCTTCATGAAGCGCTACTCCAAGGCCTACCTGGAAAAGCATCCGGAAAAAAAGGGCAAGGACCTGGAAACCACCCGCAAGACCTGCGCGAAATTCCGCAGCAATCCGGTAGGTATCTTCAACTTCGTCGAGGGCACGCGCTTCACCGAGGCCAAGCATGCCCAGCAGCGATCGCCATTCAAGTACCTGCTCAAACCCAAGGCCGGCGGCATCGCCTTCGTGCTGGATGCCATGGGCGAGCAACTGCAATCGATCGTCGACGTGACCATCCACTATCCCGATGGCCGCCCCGGCTTCTGGGACCTGCTCAGCGGCAAGCTCAGGGAGGTGGTGGTGCGTTTCGAAGAAGTGTCGATCCTCGGGCAGTTCGTCAGACGCAACTACGAGCAGGACGCGGTTTATCGGCAGGCCTTCCAGGACTGGATCAACCAGCGCTGGCACGCCAAGGACGCGCTGCTGGAGCAGCTGCACCGGGAGTATCCGGGCCAATAGCGGAGCGTTCATCGCGGGCAAGCGCGTTCCTCTGTAGGAGCGAGGCTTGCCCGCGATGGCTTTCTCAAACACACGAAAAAGCCCGCCGTCGATCGCTCGACGGCGGGCTTTTTCATGGACCGCTAAGGCTTAGATCGCGCCACGGCTGCGCAACAGGTCCAGCACCTGCTTGACGCCCTCATCCACGGTCAGCGCCTGGGTGTCGATCACCAGGTCGGCATCCAGCGGCACGTCATAGGCGAAGGACTCGCCCGGGATGTTGTCGCCACCGGCGGCATAGAGCCCCTGGGGATCACGCTGGGCGCATACCGCTGGCGAAGCCTGGACATAGACCGTCAGCAGACGCTCCTTGCCGATCAAGTCCCTGACCTGCTCGCGCCCTTCGGCACTTGGGGCCACGAACGCTGCCAGGGTCAGCAGGCCGGCCTCGTTGAACTGACGGGCAACGTGAGCCGCACGCCGCCAGTTCTCGGTACGCCCGGCGCGATCCTGGGGCAGCCCCTTGTTCAGGTCGTGGCGCAGGTTCTGGCCGTCGAGGACGAACACCGCACGCCCCATGTCGAACAGCTTGCGCTCCACGGCATAGGCCAGGGTGCTCTTGCCAGCGCCCGACAGCCCGCTGAACAGCACGGTGGCCGGTTGCTGGCCGAAACGCTGGGCCCGCTCGTCGGTGGCGACATGGGCCAGCTTGCCATGATGGCTGGCGCTGCCATGGGCCACGGGCTGGGCGATGATCATGCCCGCGCCGACGGTGCCGTTGGTCAGGCGATCGATGACGATGAACGCCCCCGTGGTGCGGTTGCTTTCATAACCGTCCAGGGCAATCGGCGCGTCGAGGCTGACCTTGACCTTGCCGATCTCGTTCAGTTGCAGGGCACTGGCAGCGCCCTCTTCCAGGGTGTTCACATCGACCTTGTGATCGATGCTGGCAATCGAGCCCGGCACATAGCTGGTGGCGCGCTTGATGTCGTATTTCTTGCCCGGCAGCATCGGCTCCTCGGCCATCCACACCAGCATGGCTTCGAAGCTATCGGTCACCGGCGGCACATTGTCGGCATGCACCAGCAGGTCGCCGCGGGAGATATCGATCTCGTCTTCCATGGTCAGGGTCACGGCCTGGCCCGGGCCGGCCTGCTCCAGCTCGCCCTCGAAAGTGACGATGGACTTGATGCGGCTGCTCTTGCCCGAAGGCAGCACCACCACTTCGTCGCCCTTGTGCACGATGCCGCTGGCCAGGGTGCCGGCGAAACCGCGGAAGTTCAGGTTCGGACGGTTGACGTACTGCACCGGGAAACGCAGGTCGGTGAAGTTGCGGTCGCCGGAAACCTCCACGGTCTCGAGGATTTCCATCAGCGACTGGCCGGTGTACCACGGCGAACGCTCGCTGCGGTTGACCACGTTGTCGCCCTTGAGCGCCGACATCGGCACGAAGTGCAGGCTGGTGGGCTGGATCTTCAGGCCCTTGGCGAACTGCAGGTAGTCGGCCTTGATCGACTCGAACACGCCCTGGTCGAAGTCTTTGAGGTCCATCTTGTTGACGGCCACGACGATGTGCTTGATGCCCAGCAGCGAGGCGATGAAGCTGTGGCGACGGGTCTGGGTCTGCACTCCGTAGCGGGCGTCCACCAGGATGATCGCCAGGTCGCAGGTGGACGCACCGGTGGCCATGTTGCGGGTGTACTGCTCATGGCCCGGGGTGTCGGCGATGATGAACTTGCGCTTGGCGGTGGAGAAGTAGCGGTAGGCCACGTCGATGGTGATGCCCTGCTCGCGCTCGGCCTGCAGGCCGTCGACCAGCAGCGCCAGGTCGATGTCGTCGCCGGTGGTGCCGACCTTCTTCGAGTCGCGGGTGATGGCTTCCAGATGGTCTTCGTAGATCATCTTCGAGTCGTGCAGCAGGCGCCCGATCAGGGTGCTCTTGCCGTCGTCGACGTTGCCGCAGGTGAGGAAGCGCAACAGTTCCTTGCGTTCGTGCTGGGCCAGGTAGGCGAGGATGTCCTCGCTGATCAATTCGGATTGATGGCTCATTACATTCAAGCTCCAAGCTGTAAGCTTCAAGCGGCAAGCTTGTCGGCGTACAGCTAGTCAGAAATTTTGTTGATCAGGCCGCAAAGCATTTTTGAGAGCTCGCGAGTTTCTTTAATCCAATTCTCAGCCAGCGGGTTCGCGATGTAGGCAATTTCACGAGCGATAAGGATTTGAGTCCGGAGTTCGCCGCAAGAAGCTTTCGCAATCCCGAGAAAATGGACTTTTTCTCTATTGCTACGACGCTCCATGCCCTCGGCAATATTGGAAGGCACCGAAAGAACAGAGCGAGTGATCTGGTCCTTGAATCCAAAGTCCCCGCACTGCGCAAACTCTTTATAAATCCTCACCGCCAAAGCTTTGCTTCGCTGCCAAACAATCAGTTTCTCGAAATCCATGACGAGTGTTCCGATTCCGGCTCGCAACAACCGGCTGCAAGCAACAAACCACGACGTTACGCATACCGCCTTTAACTTGCTGCTTGCCGCTTGTAACTCGAAGCTTAGAAATAGCCCTGGCGTTTCTTGTCTTCCATCGAGCCTGCGCCATCGTGATCGATGACCCGGCCCTGGCGCTCGGAAGTTCGCGTCAGGAGCATTTCCTGAATGATGTCCGTCAGGCTCTCGGCTTCGGACTCCACCGCGCCCGTCAACGGGTAGCAGCCCAGGGTACGGAAACGCACTTTCTTCTTGACGATGCGCGCCTTCTCCTCATCGCTGAGGTGTTCGAGGATGCGCTCGTCGTCGATCATGATCAGCGTGCCGTTCTTTTCGATCACTTCACGCTCGGCGGCGAAGTACAGCGGCACGATCGGGATGCCTTCCAGGTAGATGTATTGCCAGATGTCCAGCTCGGTCCAGTTGGACAGCGGGAACACGCGGATCGACTCGCCCTTGTTGACCTTGCCGTTGTACACGTTCCACAGCTCGGGACGCTGGTTCTTCGGGTCCCAGCGGTGCTTGCTGTCGCGGAACGAGTAGACGCGCTCCTTGGCGCGGGACTTCTCTTCATCGCGGCGAGCCCCGCCGAACGCCGCATCGAAACCGTACTTGTCCAGCGCCTGCTTGAGGCCCTCGGTCTTCATGATGTCGGTGTGCTTGGCACTGCCGTGGGTGAAGGGGTTGATGCCCTGGGCCACGCCATCGGGGTTGACGTGGGTGATCAGGTCCAGGCCCATTTCCTCGACCATGCGATCACGGAACTTGTACATCTCCTGGAATTTCCACCGGGTATCGACGTGCATCACCGGGAATGGCAGCTTGCCGGGGAAGAACGCCTTGCGGGCCAGATGCAACATCACCGCGGAGTCCTTGCCGATGGAGTACAGCATCACCGGATTGTCGAACTCGGCCGCCACCTCGCGGATGATGTGGATGCTTTCCGCCTCCAGCTGTTTCAGATGCGTCAGTTTGTCGACCATGGCTACTCACGAAAGCTTTCTTATGGACGGCCTGCGGGCCGTGTTCGAGCGGGGCATGCTAGCACAGCGGCCTTCTTCTAATCAGGGAGCCAACTAGAACGAAACGGTATATGAATATACCCGCCTGTTCGCTGGCTGCGGGCCCCGCCTATGCGGCCGCAAGCGGCGATCGACACCGGCGGGGCCCACCGGGAAAGACCTGACGAAATGCCGTCAGATCGGGTTCGGGCAATCGATGAACAGGTGCTCCAGGGCGAAGCGCCGGGCCAGGTAGTCACCCAGCGCCTGCACGCCATAACGCTCGGTGGCATGGTGGCCGGCAGCGATGAAACTGATGTCGTTCTCCCGGGCGCTGTGGAAGGTCTGTTCCGAAGCCTCGCCACTCAGGTACAGGTCGACCCCGGCCTGCACTGCCTGGTCGATGTAACCCTGGCCACCGCCGGTGCACCAGCCGACCCGGCGGATCATCTCGCTGCCTTCCACCAGCAGCGGTTCGCGGCCCATCGCCTCCTGCACCCGGCGAGCGAAGTCCCGCGCGGTGACGGGCTCTTCCAGGGAACCCACCAGGCCCACGACCTTGGGATTTTCCGGATCCAGCGGGCCTTCCACGGTGATGTCCAGTTGCCGGGCCAGTTGCACGTTGTTACCCACCTCAGGGTGCAGGTCCAGGGGCAGGTGGTAGGCCAACAGGCTGATGTCATGCTTGAGCAGGGTCTTCAACCGGCGCTGCTTCATGCCGGTGATGCAAGGGTTCTCGCCTTTCCAGAAATAGCCATGGTGGACCAGCACCAGGTCGGCCTTGGCCTCTACCGCCGCGTCCAGCAACGCCTGGCTGGCGGTGACGCCGCTGACGATGCGCATGACCTGTGGACGCCCTTCGACCTGCAGGCCGTTGGGGCAATAGTCGGCGATACGCGAACTGCCCAGGTAGCGGTCCGCCTCTTCTACCAGTGTGCTCAGGGCAACGGCCATGAAAGACTCCTAAATATCCCATCCAGAGGCGCGTGCGGCCTCGTATAATGCGCGACATTATGGGGCCGTGCGCAGCCCTTCGTAACCACCCAGGACTTGCCCGATGCTCAAGGCTCTGCGTTTTTTCGGCTGGCCATTACTGGCCGGCGTGCTTATCGCGTTGTTGATTATTCAGCGTTACCCGCAATGGGTCGGCCTTCCCAGCCTGGATGTGAACCTGCAGCAAGCGCCGCAAACCACCGGTACCCAGCAGGGCCCGGTGTCCTACGCCGATGCGGTGATCATCGCCGCCCCTGCGGTGGTCAACCTGTACACCACCAAGGTGATCAACCGCCCGGCCCACCCGCTGTTCGAGGACCCGCAGTTCCGGCGCTTCTTCGGCGACAACCTGCCCAAGCAGCAGCGCATGGAATCGAGCCTGGGCTCCGGGGTGATCATGAGTCCCGAAGGCTACCTGCTGACCAACAACCACGTGACCTCCGGCGCCGAGCAAATCGTGGTGGCCCTCAAGGACGGCCGGGAAACCCTGGCCCGGGTCATCGGCAGCGATCCGGAAACCGACCTGGCGGTGCTCAAGATCGACCTGAAGAACCTGCCCTCGATCACCGTCGGCCGCTCGGAAAACGTCCGCGTCGGCGACGTCGCCCTGGCCATCGGCAACCCGTTCGGGGTAGGCCAGACCGTGACCATGGGCATCATCAGCGCCACTGGCCGCAACCAGCTGGGCCTGAACAACTACGAAGACTTCATCCAGACCGATGCGGCGATCAACCCGGGCAACTCCGGCGGCGCCCTGGTGGACGCCAACGGCAACCTGACCGGCATCAACACCGCGATCTTCTCCAAGTCCGGCGGCTCCCAGGGCATCGGCTTCGCCATCCCGATCAAGCTGGCCATGGAAGTGATGAAGTCGATCATCGAACACGGCCAGGTCATCCGTGGCTGGCTGGGAATCGAGGTACAACCGCTGACCCAGGAGCTGGCGGAGTCCTTCGGGCTGGCCGGGCGCCCGGGCATCGTGGTGGCGGGCATCTTCCGCGATGGCCCGGCGCAAAAGGCCGGCATGCAACTGGGCGACGTGATCCTCAGTATCGATGGCGAACCTGCCGGCGACGGCCGCCGCTCGATGAACCAGGTGGCCCGGATCAAACCCACCGAGAAGGTGGCGATCCAGGTCATGCGCAACGGCAAGGAGCTCAAGCTGACGGCCGAGATCGGCCTGCGACCGCCCCCCGCGCCCGTCAAGGAAGAGGAATGAGGTGAGCCCGGCCATGCCGGGCTAACAATATAGATTCTCATTGGTCATGTTATATTGTTTCAATATCGCTATTGGAACAGCCTCATGACGCCCCGAAGAATCCTCCCCCTGGCAGGCCTGGCCCTGGGCCTGCTGGCCGATCCTGTGTACGCCGAAGAACCGCAGCCGATGGAACTGGAGACCATCCGCATCAGCGGCGAGTCCGAATCCGCCACGGGCCCGGTCAAGGGCTACCGGGCCACCCGCTCCGCCAGCGCCACCAAGACCGATACGGCGATTCGCGAGATCCCGCAGTCCATCAGCGTGATCCCCGCCAGCGTGCTCCAGGACCTGGGCAGCAGCAACGTCGAGCGGGCCCTGGACTTCGCCGGCGGCGTCGCGAAGCAGAACAACTTCGGCGGCCTGACCTTGTATGAATACAGCATCCGCGGCTTCACCACCTCGGAGTTCTACAAGGACGGCTTCAGCGCCAATCGTGGCTACCCCAGCACCCCGGACACCGCCAGCATCGAACGCATCGAAGTGCTCAAGGGCCCGGCCGCCAGCCTCTACGGCCGTGGCGACCCCGGGGGCACGGTGAACATCGTCACCAAGAAGCCCCAGCCACAGGCATTCGCCACCCTGCGCACCAGTGCCGGCAGCTGGGATCGCTACCGCACCGAACTGGACCTCAACAGCCCGCTCGACGACCAGGGCGACCTGCTGTCGCGGGTCAACCTGGCGGTGGAGGACAACCACGGCTTTCGCGAGCACGTCGACAGTCGCCGGGTATTCGTCGCCCCGTCCTTGAGCTGGCAGTTGAACCCGGACACCAGCCTGCTGCTGGAAAGCGAGTTCGTCCGCCACAGCTCGACCTTCGACCGTGGCATCGTCGCCCCCGGCAACCGCTGGAGTGGCGTCTCGCGCTCGACCTTCCTCGGCGAGCCCGACGACGGCAACATCGACAATCACAACAACCTGCTCCAGGCCAGCCTGGAACATCACCTCGACGACAACTGGAAGCTGCGCCTGGCCAGCCACTACAAGGAGGGCAAGCTGTGGGGCTTCGCCTCGGAACCCCGTCCCCTGAATGCAGATGGACACACGGTCAACCGACGCTACCGCGAGCGCGACAACGATTGGCACGACAGCATCACCCAGCTGGAACTGCGCGGCCTGTTCGACCTCGGCAGCTGGCAGCACGAACTGCTGCTCGGCAGCGAATACGAGAACTACCGCAAGAATGAGCGGGTCACCACCATTGCTGGCAGCCCCTATGCCATCGATATCTACAACCCGGTCTACGGCCAGGCCAAGCCCGACGGCAAACGCTCCGGCACTGACTTTTTCGAGCACGTCGAAAGCCGCGCCCTGAACCTGCAGGACCAGATCGTCTTCAGCGAACGCCTGCGCGGCATGCTGGGCGCGCGTTTCGAACATTTCGAGCAACGGATCGACGACCACGCCACCGGCCAGCGCAGCCGCCAGGATCACGACGCCCTGACCCAACGCGCCGGCCTCCTGTATCAACTGACTCCGCAGCTCGGCCTGTTCGCCAACGCCTCCACCTCGTTCAAGCCCAACAACGGCCTGGACGCCGCCGGCAAATCATTCAAGCCAGAAGAAGGTGTCGGCTACGAAGTGGGGATCAAGAGCGAACTGTTCGACGAGCGCTTGAGCGCGACCCTCGCCGCTTTCCATATCGACAAGGAAAACGTGCTCGCCCTGGACCCGAACACCGACTCCAGTCGCGCCATGGGCAAGGCCCGCAGCCAGGGCTTCGATTTGCAGTTCAGTGGGCAGTTGACCGACGCCGTACGGGTGATTGGCGCCTATGCACTGATCGACGCCGAAGTCACCAAGGGCGACCAGGCAATTCCCGCCGGTAGCCGCATTCTCGGGGTGGCCAGGCACAGTGGCAGCCTGCTGGGGGTCCATGAGTTCCAGGACGGTCGCCTCAAGGGCTCGGATATCGGCGTGGCCCTGACCTACGTCGGCGACCGTTCGGGCGAGGCCGAAGGCCGCTTCGAACTGCCCGCCTACCGCACCCTGGACCTGTTGGCCCACTACAAGGCCAGCGACAACCTGACCCTGGGCCTGAACCTGAACAACCTGTTCGACGAGAAGTACTACGAGCGCTCCTACAGCAACTACTGGGTCACCCCGGGAGAGCCGCGCAACTTCACCGTCAGCCTGACACTCAACCTGTAGAAGAGAACCGCCGGGCACCTTTGCAAACCATTGCCCTGCCGCGCCCGCTCGGCCCTCTGGGCACCAACCAGGCCGTGGCCCATGGCCTGTGGACCGAACAGCGACGCGGCAACATCGAGGGGTGTACGGCCAATGGCGCACTCATGCGGGAGGAAAGATTGCAGCCGCTTCTAGCCTCCCGCCCCGGTCAGGTACTAGGAAGGAGATGCCCGTACCCGGCAGCTCGAGTGAAATCGGCAAGTCTCCAAAGACTGCCATTCGCCCCCCATGTGCCATCGGCAACGTCCGTTAGCTGTATCGAAGTCATCAGCATGCGACCGTCATCCGGCTCTGTACTTTTTTCGATGGCCTGGTGCAGGCCCAACACGTAGTCCTTGCGCATCTGCTCATCAAGGACGCCAGCAGGCACCTTGACCAGAACGATGCAGGGAATCGCATGAGCGTGCACGCTGATTCCCCCACAGAGCCAGTCGGCAGCCCGCACTTCCTCGATGAGCACCCAGCACAGGCTGCGCTGTCGAGGATCGCTTCCCATGTGCTCATGAGCGATGGCTGCCTCGCTGACGCACGTCAATAGTCGCTTTCGTTGCTGATCGCTGAAAGCTCCGGTGGGTACCTTGATCAGGATGTTGGGCATGGCTGAAACCTTGGCAATGGATTGAGCCGCTATTGAGCCTGGCGTCCCCCTCTGGCAAAAGTGTCTGATCTGTCCTCTTTCGAGCATAATCAGACAATGTACGATTTCACCATTGTGGTCATACCGGGAGCATTCGCCTCGAGCGTGGCCTCTACTCTGGACATACTCGCCACCGCGGCAAGCGTCGGCGAGCGGCGCGGCCTGGCCACGCCACGCTGGCGGATATGTGGTCCTCGCCCCGGCTCGGTGACGCTGGCGCATGGTCTGCAACTGCCGGTGGAACCGATCGAACCTGACGTCCAGGACAACTCCTGCTGGGTCATACCGGGTATTGGCGTCGGCGACATCGACCTGCTTCAGCAGCGCCTCGAAGAACCCTGGGCGAGCCCTCTGCTCTCGGCGCTAAATACTCACGTCGCAAACGGCCAGGAGATCGCCGCGTCATGCTCTGCGGTCTTCCTGCTGCATGCAGCCGGACTGCTGGAGGGGCGGCGGGTGACTACCTCCTGGTGGCTGGCACCACACCTGCAGAAAATCGCTCCGGGCTGCCGTGTCGACCCTGACTTCATGGTACTGGCCGACCCTCCGTTGACCACCGCGGGGGCCGCCTTCGCTCAAACAGACCTCATGCTGCATCTGCTTCGCCGGCGCTTGTCGCCCGAAATCGCCAACTCCGTGAGCAAGGCTCTGCTCCTCGACCGCCGACAGCTGCAGTCGCCGTTCGTGATCCCCGCCATGCTGGTGCAGGGCAATGCCCTGGTCTCGCGCCTGACCTCACAGATCGAGGACTCGCTGCCGGACCTACCCGGCGTCAAGGCACTCGCTGCGAGCGTCGGCATGTCCGAGCGGACCCTGTCGCGTCACGTCCACAAGGCGACGGGGCACTCTACTCGGCAGTTGATCCAGCGAGTGCAACTGAACAAGGCCCGAGCGCTGCTCGAATCCGGCGAATATTCCGTCGAAGCGGTCTCGGCGCAGGTCGGCTATCAGGACGCGACAGCTCTCCGGCGCTTGATACGCCGACTGCTGAACTCGACCCCACGGCAACTGCGCCAGAGTTGATCGGGCGGCTGCTTCAGCACTCTCGAACGTCCGCTGTGGGTAAGCGTGTCCCGGGGCATTTTCTCCCTACCCGGTTGGCACGGCTGAAGCGTTTGCGGCCACCGTCGGCCGACAGGACTCGCGCGTGATTGCAGGTGCCTTCGCCACCGTCCACACCCCGGCCGAAGAAGGTCGAGATCCAGGGCTTGTCCGAGGAATGCGCTAGCCGCGCCGACGCCCTGCCCCGCCGCCCCCGGGATTGAAGGCATAGCGCTCGACCAGCACGTCGTAGGCGATCCATCAGCCTGGTGCGAAGCTGCCCAACCTCAGGCAAATCAAGCGGGTGATCCTGCCCGAGACCGACCCGCTACTGGTGGGGCCCGGCAAGAGCCTGCCGGTGCGGGTCCTGCTCGACGGCCAGACAGCGGCGGGAGTGAAGCGGGTAAGAAATGACCGCAATGCACCCAATACCCTGGGCACCGAGACCGATGCCCAGGGTCGCACCCAGGTGCTGGTGCACAACGAGGGCTTGAGCGCGATCCCCGCGCAGGTCGAGGCCCCCTCAAGGGCAACCCCGACGCTGCCTCCCGCGGCCCGTTCAGCTCCCTGACCTTCCTCGGAGAACCGCACCATGAGTGAGCGCAGCCGCAGGCGGCAGTAGCGAGCGGCAAGTCTTTAGCTGCAAGCGAGAAGCCCCAGGCACATGCCCTGGACTTCCAGCTTGCCGCTTAGAGCTGCCCCAATCCGTCGACCAGGGCCTGGTTCTGCTCCGGCGTGCCGATGCTGATCCGCAGGAACTGGGCAATCCGCTGCTGCTTGAAGTGGCGCACGATCACCCCCTGTTCACGCAGCTTGGCGGCCAGGCCCGCGGCATCGTGTTGCGGGTGGCGGGCAAAGATGAAGTTGGCCGCCGAAGGCAGCACTTCGAAACCCTTGGCCTGCAACTGCGCCACCAGCCATTCGCGACTTTCAATTACCTGCTGGCAAGTCTTCTGGAAGTACTCGCGATCTTCGAAAGCCGCGGCTGCACCGACGATCGCCAGGCGATCCAGGGGGTAGGAGTTGAAGCTGTTCTTGACCCGTTCCAGGGCCTCGATCAGGTCCGGATGCCCGACCGCCAGGCCCACCCGCAAACCCGCCAGGGAACGGGACTTGGACAGGGTCTGGGTCACCAGCAGGTTCGGGTAGCGGTCCACCAGGCTGATGGCGGTCTGGCCGCCGAAGTCGATGTAGGCCTCATCCACGACCACCACCGAATCGGGGCTGGCCTTGAGGATCTGCTCCACCGCCTCCAGGGCCAGCAGGCAACCGGTAGGCGCATTCGGGTTGGGGAAAATGATGCCGCCATTGGGCTTGGCATAGTCGGCCACGCGGATCTGGAATTGCTCGTCCAGCGGCACCGCGTCGAAATCGATGCCATACAGGCCGCAATACACCGGATAGAAGCTGTAGCTGATGTCCGGGAACAGCAGCGGCAGCTCCTGTTGCAGCAGGCCATGGAAAATGTGCGCCAGGACTTCGTCGGAACCGTTGCCGAGGAACACCTGGTTGGCCTGCACCCCGTAGTAGCTGGCCACCGCCTGCTTGAGCAGGTCGCTGTTGGGATCGGGGTACAGCCGCAGGTTGTCGTTGAGCTCGGCCTGCATCGCGGCCAGGGCCCTGGGCGACGGACCATAGGGATTTTCGTTGGTGTTGAGCTTGACCAGCTTGGTCAGCTTGGGTTGTTCGCCCGGCACGTAGGGCACCAGGTTCTTGACGAACGGACTCCAGAATTTGCTCATGCTCATTGCCCCTGATCTTGGTCGTCGACGATACGGTATTCAGCGCTGCGGGCGTGGGCGGTCAGCGACTCGCCCCGGGCCAGCACCGAGGCCGTACGGCCCAGTTCGGATGCGCCCTGCTCGGAACAGAAGATGATCGACGAGCGCTTCTGGAAGTCATACACCCCCAGCGGCGAGGAAAAACGCGCGGTGCCGGAAGTCGGCAGCACGTGGTTCGGGCCGGCACAATAGTCGCCCAAGGCCTCCGAGGTGTGGCGGCCCATGAAGATCGCCCCGGCATGGCGGATCTGCCCCAGCCAGGCTTGCGGGTCGGCCACCGACAACTCCAGGTGCTCGGGAGCGATGCGGTTGGCCACTTCGATGGCTTGTTGCATGTCGCGGACCTGGATCAGCGCGCCCCGCCCATTGATCGAGGTGTTGATGATCTCGGCGCGCTCCATGGTTGGCAGCAGCTTGGCGATGCTGGCGGCTACCCGATCGAGGAACTCGGCATCCGGGCTGACCAGGATCGCCTGGGCATCTTCGTCGTGCTCGGCCTGGGAAAACAGGTCCATGGCGATCCAGTCCGGATCGGTCTGGCCATCGCACACCACCAGGATCTCCGAGGGGCCGGCGATCATGTCGATACCGACCTGGCCGAAGACATGCCGCTTGGCGGTGGCCACATAGATGTTGCCCGGGCCGACGATCTTGTCCACCTGGGGCACGCTCTGGGTGCCATAGGCCAGCGCGGCCACGGCCTGGGCGCCGCCGATGGTGAAGACCCGGTCGACCCCGGCGATGCAAGCAGCGGCCAGCACCAGCTCGTTGACCTCGCCACGAGGAGTCGGCACCACCATCACCACCTCGGACACGCCGGCGACTTTCGCCGGGATCGCGTTCATCAGCACCGAGGACGGATACGACGCCTTGCCGCCCGGCACGTACAGGCCGGCGCGGTCCAGGGGCGTGACCTTCTGGCCGAGCACGGTGCCATCGGCCTCGGTGTACTGCCAGGAGTCCTGCTTCTGACGCTCATGGTAGACGCGCACGCGGTTGGCGGCCTTTTCCAGGGCCTCGCGCTGTACCGGGGTGATGCGGGTCAGGGCCAGCTCCAGGCGGGCACGATCGAGGATCAGGTCATCGATGGCCTTGGCCTCGACACCGTCGAAACGCTGGGTGAACTCCACCAACGCCGCGTCACCGCGCTCGCGCACGGCCTTGATGATGTCGAGCACACGCTGGTTGACCGCGTCGTCGGACACGCTTTCCCAGCTCAGCAGATGATCCAGATGTCGGGCGAAATCCGCATCGGCAGCGTTGAGTCGGCGAATTGCAGTGGGAGCGGTCATAGCGAAGGCCTCATTGATTGGCGAATGCACAAAAGGACAAGCTGGGTTTTGCATGACTCAGGCACCGCAAGACTACCAGGCCATCCGCGTGGGCACCTGAGCATGCTGGGTATGACGCGGATAGATGGGCGCGGCTCGGGGCCACGCATGTGAGTCAGCCGCGGTGTCGCGATTCCACTGCCTTGCGCAGGGTATCGATGAGCAACTGGATACGGGCGTGCTGCATCTTCATGGATGCCTTGTTGACCACCAGGCGCGAGCTGATGGTGGCGATCAGTTCCTGGGGTTCAAGGCCATTGGCTCGCAGGGTATTGCCGGTATCGACCACGTCGATGATCTTGTCCGCCAGGCCGATCAGCGGTGCCAGCTCCATGGAACCATAGAGCTTGATGATGTCCACCTGGCGGCCCTGCTCGGCGTAGTAGCGCTTGGCCACATTGACGAACTTGGTGGCGACCCGCAGGCGCCCCTTGGGCTCCTGGGCACCGACAGCGCCGGCGGTCATCAGCTTGCACTTGGCGATCTGCAGGTCCAGCGGCTCGTACAGGCCCTGGCTGCCGTACTCCATCAGGACGTCCTTGCCGGCCACCCCGAGATCAGCGGCGCCATGCTCGACATAGGTCGGCACGTCGGTGGCACGCACGATCAGCAGGCGTACATCGTCCTGGGTCGTGGGGATGATCAGTTTGCGGCTCTTGTCCGGATTCTCGGTTGGCACGATGCCCGCTTCAGCCAGAAGCGGCAGCGTGTCGTCGAGGATACGGCCCTTGGACAGTGCGATGGTCAACATGAGTAACGTAAGTCCTTATGCGGCGACTGATGCCCGGACGCAAACGGCGCCAGACATGCGTCGAGCCTGAAGACAGGCTCGACGTGGAACAAGAATCTGTGGCACCTCCCTGTGCCCACGGCAGGCTAGCCCGGTACGCGGCGGATCTTCGCGCCCAGCATCTGCAGTTTTTCTTCGATGCACTCGTAGCCACGGTCGATGTGGTAGATGCGATCGATCAGGGTATCGCCTTCGGCCATCAGGGCCGAGATCACCAGGCTGGCCGAGGCCCGCAGGTCGGTGGCCATCACTGGCGCGCCCTTGAGCAGGTCGGCGCCGGTGACGATGGCGGTGTTGCCTTCGACCTGGATCTTGGCGCCCATGCGGTGCAACTCGTACACATGCATGAAGCGGTTCTCGAAGATGGTCTCGATCACCGCGCCGGTGCCTTCGGCAATCGCGTTCAGGGAAATGAACTGCGCCTGCATGTCAGTCGGGAACGCCGGGTATGGAGCGGTACGCACGTTGACCGCCTTGGGGCGCTTGCCGTGCATGTCCAGCTCGATCCAGTCGCTGCCGGTGGTGACTTCGGCGCCCGCTTCCTTGAGCTTCTCCAGTACGGCTTCCAGGATGGTCGGATCGGTGTCCTTGACCTTCACCCGGCCACCGGTAACGGCCGCGGCCACCAGGTAGGTGCCGGTCTCGATACGGTCGGGCATCACCTTGTAGGTAGCCGAGTGCAGGCGCTCGACGCCATCGATGGTGATGGTGTCGGTGCCGGCGCCGGAGATCTTCGCGCCCATGGCGTTCAGGAAGTTCGCCAGGTCGACGACTTCGGGCTCGCGGGCGGCGTTCTGCAGCACGCTGCGGCCCTTGGCCAGGGCCGCCGCCATCATGATGTTCTCGGTACCGGTCACGCTCACGGTATCGAAGAAGAAGTTCGCGCCACGCAGGCCGCCTTCGGGGGCACGGGCCTTGATATAGCCGCCTTCGACGTCGATCTTCGCGCCCATGGCTTCCAGGCCGCGGATGTGCAGGTCCACCGGACGCGAACCGATGGCACAGCCGCCGGGCAGCGCCACTTCGGCCTCGCCGAAGCGCGCGACCATCGGCCCCAGCACCAGGATCGAGGCACGCATGGTCTTGACCAGCTCGTAAGGCGCCACCAGGGTCTTGATGGTGCGCGGGTCGATCTCGACGCTGAGCTTTTCGTCGATCACAGGCTCGATGCCCATGCGACCGAACAGCTCGATCATGGTGGTGATGTCGTGCAGGTGCGGCAGGTTGGCCACGGTGACCGGGCCATCGCACAGCAGGGTTGCCGCCAGGATAGGCAGCGCGGAGTTCTTGGCCCCGGAAATGCGGATCTCGCCATCGAGGCGAGCGCCGCCGGTAATAATCAATTTATCCATAAGAGTCTCGACGCCCTTGGGCTCAGGTGCGCTCGGCCCAGGCCGCGCGGCTGAAAAATTTCATGGTGATCGCGTGGATGCTGCCATCGGCAATCCATGGATTCAAATGGGCATAGATGCTCTGCTGACGCTTAACCGGGCTCAAGGCCGACAGTTCGTCGCTAATCACGTTCAGCTGAAAGTTGCAGCCTTCGCCCTCAACTTCTACCTGAGTTCCGGGCAGCTTTCCTTCGAGAAAGCTCTTCACTTCGTTGGCCTGCATGCTCAACCTCAATCGGCGCCCTGTGCGCGCGGGTCGGACATCATACAAAAAAGCCCCGCGCCTGCGAACCCCGCATAAGCAGGACTCTGACGGGGGGCTTTGCGTGACCCGTTGGCGACTAGGGCTGCGCGAGGATCTCGGTTACCCCGGACACCTCGGCGATTTCCTTCATGCCGTCCGGAAGTGCACGCACGCTCACGGCCTTGCCCAACGCCTGAGCATCGCGCATGAAGGCCAGCAATAGGGCCAGGCCGACACTGCTGGAGCGTTCTACCGCCGAGCAGTCGAGCACCAGCACCGGGGCCTGGCTCGACTTGATCAGCGCCTGGCCCTGTTTGCGCAGGCCCGGGCCGCTGCGATAGTCCAGCACGCCGCTGATCAACAACTCCCCGGCAGTACCGAGGCGCACGCCCGACTCGCTCATTGCTCGGCCTTTGGCGCAGCCTTGTCGGTGGCTTCCTTGGCCTTGGCCACTTCACCGGCCCAACCGTCGATGGTCTTGTCCAGGTTGTTGCCGTTGCGCTGCATGGCATCGGCGAACTGATCGCGGAACAGCTTGCCGATGTTGATGCCATTGATGATCACGTTACGAATTTTCCACTCGCCGCTGATCTTCTCCAAGGTGTAGGACACCGGATAGATGGCCCCATTATTGCCCTTGACCTGCATGTCGACGCTGGTACGGGTGCCGCTTTCATCCTTGGGAGGAGAAATGGTGATGCCTTGGTTGTTGTATTCCAGCAACGCATTGCCATAGAACTGGATCAGGCTGCGCTTGAAGTTCTCCTGGAAGCGCGACATCTGCTCCGGGGTGGCCTTGCGTGAATACTTCACGGTCATGATGCTGCGGGAGATGCCGTCGGCATCCACCGCCGGGCCGACAATGCCGTTCAGGGCGTTGTAGAAGTCGTTCGGGCTTTGCTTGTACTTCTCCTTATTGGCCGCAAGGTCCGCCAACAAGCGGTTGGTAGTGTCCTGCACCAGGTCATGGGCGGAGGTCGGATTCGCCGCATTGGCCAGCAACGGCAGCGCAGCGAGCAGCACCAGCAGGCCACGTCGCAAGATAGAAATCATCGAAAAACTCCTCATTTGGCGTCTTTGCTAACGGTATTGAGCAGGAATTTACCGATCAGGTCTTCCAATACCAGCGACGACTGGGTGTCGTGGATGGTTCCACCATCCTTGAGCAGGGCTTCTTCCCCACCCACGCTGATACCGATGTATTTCTCACCCAACAGGCCAGCAGTCAGGATAGATGCAGTGGAGTCGGTCGGCAGGTTATCCACGCGTTTTTCCAGTTGCATCGTCACCCGGCCAGTGAAGCTGTCGCGGTCCAGATCGATTGCCGTGACCTTGCCGATGGTCACCCCGGCCATGGTCACCTTAGCTCTGACCGTCAAACCGGCGATATTGTCGAAGTAGGCATAAAGTTTATAGGTATCGGTGCTCGCGGTCGGAGACAAGCCACTGACCCGCAGGGCAAGCAACAGCAAAGCCAGGATGCCGGCCAGCAGGAAAAGGCCGACACCGATTTCCAGGGTGCGGTTTTGCATCAGAAATCTCCAAACATCAAGGCGGTCAGAATAAAGTCCAAGCCCAGTACAGCCAGCGAGGCGTATACCACGGTCTTGGTGGTGGCACGGCTGATGCCCTCTGAAGTGGGCTCACAGTCGTAGCCTTGGAATACGGCGATCCAAGTCACTACAAAGGCAAAGACGATGCTCTTGATCACGCCATTGAGCACGTCGCTGCTGAAGTTCACGCTGTTCTGCATGTTCGCCCAGTAGGAGCCTTCATAGACTCCCAGCCAGTCGACGGCCACCCACGAGCCACCCCATATACCCACCACGCAGAAGATCATGGCCAGCAGGGGCAAGGAGATGAAACCGGCCCACAGGCGCGGGGCGATGATGTACTTGAGCGGGTCGACACCGATCATCTCCAGGCTGGAGAGCTGCTCGGTGGACTTCATGTTGCCGATCTCGGCGGTCAACGCCGAACCGGCACGCCCGGCGAACAACAGCGCGGTGACTACCGGCCCCAGCTCGCGCAGCAGGGTCAGGGCGACCATCTGGCCTACGGCCTGCTCCGAACCGTAGCTGGAAAGGATGTTGAAGCCCTGCAACGCCAGCACCATGCCGATGAAGATCCCGGACACGACGATGATTACCAGGGACATCACGCCCACTGAATGCAGTTGCTTGACCAGCAGGCCAAAACCACCGCCGATGCTGCCGCGACCGAGCAGCGCATGGAACAGGAACAGGGTGGAACGCCCCAGTACCGCCAGGACATCGATGCCTGAGCGACCGAAGAGGCGAATCCTCTCGATTAACGATATCTTGCGCATCAGCGCTTCCCCAGAAGATCTGCGCGGTAGTCCGGCGCTGGAAAGTGAAACGGTACCGGGCCGTCGGGATCGCCCTTCATGAATTGCCGGATACGCGGATTGTCGGAGTCCATCAACTCGGCGGGAGTTCCCTGGCCCAATACCTGGCCGTCACCCACTACATACAGGTAGTCGGCGATGCTCGCGGTTTCCGCCAGGTCATGGGACACCACGATGCTGGTGATACCCAGGGCGTCGTTGAGCAGCCGAATCAGGCGCACCAACACCCCCATCGCGATCGGGTCCTGGCCCACGAAAGGCTCGTCGTACATGAGGATCTGCGGGTCCAGGGCGATGGCGCGGGCCAGGGCGACCCGGCGTTTCATGCCGCCTGAAAGCTCGTCGGGCATGAGGTCGACGGCCCCACGCAGCCCCACCGCCTGCAGCTTGAGCAGGACAATGTCACGAATCATTTCGTCAGGCAGCTGGGTATGCACCCGCAGCGGAAAGGCCACGTTCTCGAAGACATCCAGGTCGGTGAACAGCGCACCGCTCTGGAACAGAACGCCCATCTGCTTGCGCGCATCGAACAGGTCGCTGCGCGAGAGAGCCGGCAGGTTCTGGCCATTGACCCAGACCTCGCCACTGCTGGGCCGCAACTGCATGCCCATCAAGCGCAACAGGGTAGTTTTCCCACAACCGGAAGGCCCCATGATGCCGGTGACCTTGCCCCGCGGAATACGGATATCCACGTCATTGAATATGCTGCGCGTACCGCGCTTGAAGGAAACGCCCTTCAGCTCGACCGCGTAAGCGTTGTCGGCACTCATCTAAACTCCTTGCGATGCAGCCTAACACTCGGACGCTAGGCTCTCTCTCGAAAGCACGTGCCCCTGGGCAGGCCGAACTGGCGGCGAACTATATCACTGCTGGTGCAGAGCCCCCAAGGCCGAAGCCATGACCGTTCAGGTATAGGACAGGCAAAATCGCCGGTTTCCCTGCGCAAGTAGACAAAGGCTGACGAACTTGCGTGAGGGATTCGATCATTACCGCTATAATCGCCGCCTTTTCATCGGGCTATACGATTTCAGACATGAGTCAATCCAGCGACCTGATTCAATCGGCACAACGCACAATCCGCCTCGAAATCCAGGCAGTAGAGAGCTTGCTGCCCCATATCGATGCAGATTTCGTACGTGCTTGCGAGATGATTCTGGCCAGCAAAGGTCGAGTAGTAGTGGTCGGCATGGGCAAGTCCGGGCACATCGGCAACAAGATCGCCGCCACCCTGGCCAGCACCGGAACCACGGCCTTCTTCGTTCACCCGGCCGAAGCCAGCCATGGCGACATGGGCATGATCACTCGCGACGATGTGATCCTCGCCCTTTCCAACTCAGGCTCCACCCATGAAATCGTGACCCTGCTGCCACTGATCAAACGCCTGGGCATCCAGCTGATCAGTATCACCGGCAACCCTGATTCGCCGCTGGCCAAGGCCGCCGACGTCAACCTCAACGCCCATATCGAACATGAAGCCTGCCCGCTGAACCTGGCACCAACTTCGTCCACCACCGCGGCCCTGGTCATGGGCGATGCCCTGGCCGTGGCGCTACTGGAAGCCCGCGGCTTCACCGCCGAAGACTTCGCCTTCTCCCATCCAGGCGGAGCACTGGGCCGCCGCCTGCTGCTGAAGGTCGAGAACATCATGCACGCCGGCGCACAGCTGCCGCAGGTCCAGCGCGGCACCCTGCTCAAGGATGCCCTGATGGAGATGAGCCGCAAGGGCCTGGGCATGACCGCTATCGTCGAGGCCGATGGGCGCCTGGCCGGAATCTTCACCGACGGCGACTTGCGCCGCACCCTGGACCGCAACATCGATATCCATCGCACCGTCATCGATGAAGTCATGACCCTGCGCGGCAAGACGGCACGCGCCGAAATGCTGGCAGCCGAAGCCTTGAAGATCATGGAAGACAATCGAATCAACGCCCTGATCGTGGTGGATGACGAGGACCGACCGATTGGCGCCTTCAACCTGTCCGACCTGCTGCGCGCGGGAGTGATGTAAATGAACGACGACCTGCTGCAACGCGGCAAGCACATCAAGCTGGCGGTCTTCGACGTCGACGGCGTACTGACCGACGGGCGCCTGTACTTCCTCGAGGATGGCAGCGAATTCAAGACCTTCAACACCCTTGATGGCCAGGGCATCAAGATGCTCATGGCAGCTGGAGTGCAAACGGCCATCATCAGCGGTCGCAAGACGCCAGTAGTGGAGCGCCGGGCCAAGAACCTGGGGATTCCCCACCTGTATCAGGGCCGCGAAGATAAACTGGTGGTATTGGACGAACTTCTCGCCCAACTGGGCCTAAGCTATGAACAGGTCGCCTATCTGGGCGATGACCTGCCCGACCTGCCGGTGATCCGCCGCGTCGGCCTGGGCATGGCGGTCGCCAACGCGGCCCCGTTCGTCCGCGAGCATGCCCATGGCATTACCACGGCGCGGGGCGGCGAAGGTGCGGCCCGCGAGTTTTGCGAGCTGATCCTGCATGCCCAGGACCGCCTCGAAGCAGCCAACGCTGCTTCTTTATAGCGCCCCGCCGATGCTGAGCAAAAAAATTCGCAACATCCTGATCTTCGGGACCATCGCCCTGCTGTTCGCGGCGGTCGGTTACTGGAACATCAGCCCGGAACGGTTTCTCGACAAGCCTGTGGTGCAGGTCGACGAAAGCGCCATCGATTATTTCGTGATCAACGCCCACAGCGTGCAGTACCTCCCCGATGGCAAGCTCCAGTACGAGATGACCTCGGACAAGGTCGAGCACATCAAGGCCAGCGAAGTGACCCTGATGACCAAGCCGGACCTGCAGATGTATCGAGGCACTACCTACCCGTGGCATGTCCAGAGCGAGCGTGGCGAGGTCAACCCCGATGGCACCGAAGTCGAGCTGATCGATTCGGTCCGGGTGGCCCGCACCGACGAGAGAAATCGCAACCTGCTGATCACCACCAGCCGCATGACAGTATTCCCGCAGAAGCAATATGCGCAGACCGAGCAAGCCGTTAGAATCGACGGCGCCGACGGCGTGACCACGGCCAAGGGAATGAAAGCGTATTTGAAAGACGGCAGGATGAACCTGCTATCGAACGTAAGAGGACAGTATGAGGCTCGTTAAAACCCTCCCTATTTTGCTCAGTCTGGGCGCAGCACTGGGAAGCGTGAGCGCCTGGGCTCTGCCGAACGATAGCCAACAGCCGATCCGCATCCAGGCCGATGACGCCCAGCTCGACGACAAGAATGGCGTGGCCACCTACAAGGGCGACGTGATCATCACCCAGGGTTCGATGAAGATCACCGGTAATACCGTGACCATCACCCGAGCCAAGACCGGTGAAATCGACGTGGTCACCTCGGTGGGCAACCTGGCCTACTTCGAGCAATTGCAGAAGCAAACCGATCCGAAGCCGGTCCAGGCCTACGCCGTGACCATCCAGTACCATGCCCAGCAGAACCGCATCGTGCTGATCGACAAGGCCAAGGTCATCAACGATGGCAACACCACCGAAGGCGAGAAGATCGTCTACGACACCGTCAAGCAAGTGGCCAACGCCGGCCGCGCCAACGGCAGCTCGGTTACCGCGCCACGTCCGCGGATCGACATGGTCATCCAGCCGAAAAAGAAAACCGACGAGCAAAAGGCCCAGTAATGGCAACTCTCAAAGCCCAGCACTTGGCCAAGAGCTACAAGAGCCGCCAGGTCGTGCGTGATGTCAGCCTGTCGATCGACAGCGGCCAGATCGTCGGCCTGCTTGGCCCCAACGGTGCCGGCAAGACTACCTGCTTCTACATGATCGTGGGCCTGGTCCAGGCCGACCAGGGCCGGGTCCTGATCGACGACCTGGACGTCAGCCACCAGCCGATGCACGGCCGCGCCCGCGCCGGTATCGGCTACCTGCCCCAGGAAGCCTCGATCTTCCGCAAGCTGTCGGTGGCCGACAACATCATGGCCATCCTCGAGACCCGCAAGGAACTGGACAAGGCTGGCCGTCGCCAGGAGCTGGAAAGCCTGCTACAGGAATTCCACATCAACCACATCCGCGACAACCTCGGCATGAGCCTGTCCGGTGGCGAGCGCCGCCGCGTGGAAATCGCCCGGGCCCTGGCCACCGCCCCCAAGTTCATCCTGCTGGACGAACCTTTCGCAGGCGTGGACCCGATCTCGGTCGGCGACATCAAGCAGATCATCCATCACCTCAAGGCCAAGGGGATCGGCGTGCTGATCACCGACCACAACGTCCGCGAAACCCTGGACATCTGTGAAACCGCCTATATCGTCAATGACGGGCAACTGATCGCCGAAGGCGACTCCCAGACCATCCTGGCCAACGAACTGGTCAAGGAAGTCTACCTGGGCCATGAGTTCCGCCTGTAAGGGCTGAGGTGCAGGACCCATTGCCTGGGCGCTGGGAACGATAAAACCCCACAAACTTTATTGTTACAGCGCTCTAGGCAAACACTTCAGTTTCAGGCATATAATTTGCTTATGTTTGGCGCTCCGGCGCCCTGTAGTGGATGGCGCATGTGCGCCGGCAATTAAGGTGTTAAGCCCCTGCCATGAAACCATCGCTAGTCCTGAGAATGGGCCAGCAGCTGACGATGACACCGCAGCTGCAACAGGCCATCCGCCTGCTCCAACTGTCGACCCTGGACCTGCAACAGGAAATCCAGGAAGCCCTGGAGTCCAACCCGATGCTCGAACGCCAGGAAGAGGGCGACGACTTCGACAACAGCGACCCCCTGGCCGACAACACCGAATCCAAACCCAACACCGAGATCCAGGAACCCTCCTACCAGGAAACCACCCAGACGGTGGACAGCCTCGAGGACGGTGAATGGAACGAACGTATCCCCAACGAGCTGCCGGTGGATACCGCCTGGGAAGATGTGTACCAGACCAGCGCCAGCAGCCTGCCCAGCAGCGATGATGACGAGTGGGACTTCACCACCCGCACCTCGGCTGGCGAGAGCTTGCAGAGCCACTTGCTCTGGCAGCTGAACCTGGCCCCCATGTCCGACACCGACCGCCTGATCGCGGTGACCCTGATCGACTGCATCAACAACCAGGGCTACCTGGACGAAACCCTGGAAGAGATTCTCGAAGCCTTCGACCCCGAACTGGATATCGAACTGGACGAAGTCGAGGCCGTGTTGCATCGCATCCAGCAGTTCGAGCCAGCCGGCATCGGTGCCCGCAGCCTGGGCGAATGCCTGCTGCTGCAATTGCGCCAGCTGCCGGCGAAAACCCCTTGGCTGGCCGAGGCGCAGCGTCTGGTCAGCGACTACATCGACCTGCTGGGCAGCCGCGACTACAGCCAACTGATGCGCCGCATGAAGCTCAAGGAAGACGAACTGCGCCAGGTCATCGAGCTGGTGCAGAGCCTCAACCCACGCCCGGGTTCGCAGATCGAGTCCAGCGAAGCCGAGTACGTGGTCCCGGACGTCATCGTGCGCAAGGACAACGAACGCTGGCTGGTGGAGCTGAACCAGGAATCCGTGCCACGCCTGCGGGTCAACGCCCAGTACGCAGGGTTCGTGCGCCGCGCCGATACCAGCGCCGACAACACCTTCATGCGCAACCAGTTGCAGGAGGCCCGCTGGTTCATCAAGAGCCTGCAAAGCCGCAACGAAACCCTGATGAAGGTCGCCACCCAGATCGTCGAGCACCAACGCGGCTTCCTGGAATACGGCGACGAAGCGATGAAGCCCCTGGTCCTGCATGACATCGCCGAAGCGGTGGGTATGCATGAATCGACGATTTCCCGGGTGACCACGCAGAAATTCATGCATACCCCACGGGGCATATATGAGCTGAAATACTTTTTCTCGAGCCACGTCAGCACCTCCGAAGGCGGTGAATGCTCGTCCACGGCAATCCGCGCGATCATCAAGAAACTGGTGGCCGCGGAAAATCAGAAAAAGCCGTTGAGTGACAGCAAGATCGCTGGTTTACTGGAGGCACAAGGCATTCAGGTAGCCCGCAGGACCGTCGCCAAGTACCGCGAATCCCTTGGGATCGCGCCTTCCAGCGAACGCAAGCGGTTGATGTAGCCGCCGGGCTGGCCAAAGCGTTTCGGAGTGTGTTTGAAGGCCCGCCGAGCGATGATCGGGCAAGGTAGCCCGATCGCTGTGCAGGCTGGTTTCAGACACAGTCTAGGTGGCAGGCAAAACGGCCTGCCGCGTTATGCACTGGCAACGAAGGAGAAGCTGTATGCAAGTCAACATCAGTGGACACCAACTCGAAGTGACCGAACCCCTGCGCGCCTACATCGGCGAGAAACTCGACCGACTGGAACGCCATTTCGACAAGATCACCAATGTGCAGGTCACCATGGCCGTCGAGAAGCTGAAGCAGAAAATCGAAGCGACCCTGCACATCCACGGTGGGGAGGTCGTCGCCAATGCAGAACATGACGATATGTATGCCGCAATCGACCTGCTCACGGACAAGCTTGACCGCCAACTGAAAAAGCATAAGGAAAAGCAACTCCACCTTCTCCAAGGCACGGGTCGCTGATACTCCCCTCCCATGATCCGACTTGAAAGCATCCTGACCCCCGGCCGTTCCCTGGTGAACGTGCCGGGCGGCAGTAAAAAACGCGCCCTCGAACAAATTGCCAACCTGATCAGCCGTGAAGTGCCTGATCTGGAAATGCAGGACGTTTTCGAGAGCCTGATCGCCCGCGAGAAACTCGGCTCCACCGGGTTCGGCAACGGCATCGCTATTCCTCATTGCCGCCTCAAAGGCTGCGAGTCCCCCATCAGCGCGCTGATGCACCTGGACGCCCCGATCGACTTCGATGCCATCGACGGCGCCCCCGTGGACCTGCTGTTCGTACTGCTGGTCCCGGAGGCCGCCACCGATGCGCACCTGGAACTGCTCCGGCAGATCGCCAGCATGCTCGATCGCAAGGAAGTTCGTGACCGGCTGCGCAGCGCCACCAGCAACGAAGCCTTGTACCAGGTCGTGCTGGACGAACAGAACGGTCGGTAACCATGCGTTTGATCATCGTCAGCGGCCGTTCCGGCTCAGGTAAAAGCACGGCCCTCGATGTTCTGGAGGATCATGGCTATTACTGCATCGACAACCTGCCCGCCGGCCTGTTGCCCGAGCTGGCCGAACGTGCATTGATCCATACCGAGTTGGCGCAGCCACTGGTGGCGGTGTCCATCGACGCCCGCAACCTGCCAAGCCACCTGTCGCGTTTTCCGGAATTACTGGAAGAAGTACGCAGCCGGCACATACAGTGCGATGTGCTGTACCTGGACGCCGACGAGGAAACCCTGCTCAAGCGGTTCTCGGAAACCCGCCGGCGCCATCCATTGAGCAGCGCCAACCGCTCGCTGGCCGAGGCCATCCATGACGAGACCCAGCTATTGGGACCGATCGTCGACCTGGCCGACCTCAAGGTCAACACCACCAACCTCAACCTCTATCAGCTGCGGGATACCATCAAGCTGCGGCTGTTGAACCAGCCCGAGCCAGGCACCGCCTTCCTGGTGGAGTCTTTCGGGTTCAAGCGTGGCATGCCGGTGGACGCCGACCTGGTGTTCGATGTGCGTTGCCTGCCCAATCCATACTGGAAACCCGAACTGCGCGCCCAGTCCGGACTGGATGCTCCCGTGGCCCAATACCTGGCTGCGCAACCGGATGTCGAAGAGATGTTCCAGGACATATCCAGCTACCTGCTCAAGTGGTTGCCACGCTTCGCCGCCAGCAATCGCGCCTACGTGACCATCGCCATTGGCTGCACCGGTGGACACCATCGTTCCGTGTACCTGACCGAGCGCCTGGGCCAGGTCCTGCAAAAATCCCTGAAGAACGTCCAGGTTCGCCACCGCGACCTTAGCTGAAAGGATCTATCCCGCGATGCCAGCTCTGGAAATCGAGATCATCAACAAACTGGGCCTGCATGCCCGCGCCTCAGCCAAGTTCGTCGGCGTCGCCGGCCAGTTTCCCTGCCAGATCCGCGCCGGCCGGACGCCGGAATCCATGGTCGACGGCAAGAGCATCATGGCCATGATGATGCTCGCCGCCGGCAAGGGCACCAAGATTCACCTCAAGACCGAGGGCGAACAGGAACAGGAAGCGCTGGATGCTCTGGTCGCCTTGATCAACAACTACTTCGACGAAGGCGAGTAAGCCCGCCCGGGCATTACCCATCCGGCACTCAAGAGAGTGCCGTGTCCATTACCATCATCAGGCAAAAACCGATACACAAGCCAAGATTGGCAAGCCTTTCGTGACCATTGCGCCGGGACTCGGGGATCACCTCATGAGTCACCACCAACAGCATGGCTCCGGCCGCCAGGGCCAACCCCAAGGGCAACAGTACCTGTGCCAGGCTCACCAGCCAGGCACAAAGCAGGGCGAAGACTGGCTCCACCAGGCCAGAAGCAGCGCCGATCAGGAACGCCCTGACCCGCGACATTCCAGCTCCTGCCAACACCAGAGCGATTACCAGCCCTTCCGGCACATCCTGCAGCGCGATACCCATGGCCAGGCTATCCGCGTCGGCCATGCCGCCGCCGGCCGACACTCCGACCGCCATGCCTTCTGGAATGTTGTGGGCCATGATGGCGAAGACGAATAACCAGATCCGCGGTGCAATGACCGGATGCTCCGGCGTGCCCACCAGGGTCTGCGAACCGCCGCCGGAAATCTTGAGGTCCATCAGGAACAGGCCGAGAGCGCCCAGCATGATCCCGGCGCAGACCAGGCCACTGGCGCCCCAGGCCGACAACCCCAGGTCCTGGGCCGCGGCGATGCCCGGCACGATCAGCGAAAACGCCGTCGCCGCCAGCATCACCCCGGCGCCGAAGCCGAGCAGCGTATCGCCCACCGCGATTGGCATCTTGCGGATCACCAGCACCGGCACCGCTCCCAGGGCTGTGCCAAGGGCGCAGATCGAGCCCCCCTGCAGGGCACGTAACAAGCGTGGCTCCAGGGCCAGCCAGTTCAGTCCCTGAGCCACCAGCAATGCGGTACCCGCCAACAGCAGCAGCGAACCGAAGGCATAACGAAACATCCGTCCGCTGCTGATCGCCAATATCTCCGTGCCCATAGTCGGCCTTATTTGTTATCCAAGGAAAAATCAGGCCATCGCGGCGTGGTAACGCTGGGCAACTTCGGGCCAATTGATCACGTTGTAGAAGGCATTGATGTATTCGGGCCGGCGATTCTGGTAGCGCAAATAGTAGGCGTGCTCCCAGACGTCCAGGCCGAGAATCGGTGTGTTGCCATTCATCAGCGGGCTGTCCTGGTTACCGCTGCTTTCCACCACCAGGGTTTTCTCCGGGGTCACGCAGAGCCAGGCCCAGCCGCTGCCGAAACGGGTCAGCGCGGCCTTGGTGAAAGCCTCCTTGAAGCTCTCGAAACCACCCAGGTGCCGATCGATGGCCTGCGCCAGCGCACCATCAGGCTTGCCTCCGCCAGCAGGCGTCATCACCGCCCAGAAGAGCGAATGGTTGGCGTGGCCGCCTCCCTGGTTGATTACCGCGGCGCGCAACCCTTCCGGCAACTGCTGGATGCTGGCCACCAGCCTCTCCACCTCCCACTCGGCCCATTCAGTGCCTTCTACCGCGGCATTGAGGTTATTGATGTAGGTCTGGTGGTGCTTGGTGTAGTGGATCTCCATGGTTTGCGCATCGATATGCGGTTCCAGGGCGTCGTAGGCATAAGGCAAGGCAGGCAAGGTAAAGGACATATCAGTGCACTCCATAAGAGGGGCTGTCGAATAGCGGGCTGCCTGGTGACAGCCGCGCGACGTTGTTGTCCAGCAAGCGATGGGAACGGGGATATGCACCGTGCTCACCGATGAAATTGAGCAGCTCGAGGTAGGTCTTGCTGCTTTGGCGCAGGGCCGCTTCACGCAACGCCAGGGGCAAGCGGTTGTCCTGCATGGCCTGCAACAAGCGCTGGTGGATAGCGCAAAGATACTCCGCGCTCTCCTGCGGCTGATTCAGGCGTAAATGCAGGTCCGCCAGGTTGTGGTGGGAGATCACGCAGGCCGCCACCGCTTCGTCGGCATCAGGCCAGCGCTCGAACAGCACCTGGGCCAATGCCAGCGCTTGCAGGTAGAACTCACGGGCATCCACCAGCTCGTCCTGCATGAACAGGCGATTGGCCCTTTCAATCGTGCGTTTCCAGTGCTCCATGATCGGCCTCCAAAGCGCTATCGGGGATTACACGCCGCCTGCGGTGAGTTTCTCCGGGTCCAGCAGGATCTCCAGCTGGCTACGCGACAAATCGGTGTGCTCAAGTGCCACATCGATCACCGGACGCCCCTGCTTGTAGGCGGTCTTGGCGATCTGCGCGGCCTTCTGGTAACCGATGATCGGATTGAGGGCGGTCACCAGGATCGGGTTGCGCGAGAGCGCTTCCTTGAGCTTCGCTTCATTGACCTTGAAGCTGGCGATAGCCTTGTCTGCCAGCAGGCGGCTGGAGTTGGCCAGCAACTCGATACTGCTCAGCAGGTTCTGGGCAATGATCGGCAGCATCACGTTGAGCTCGAAGTTGCCCGACTGCCCGGCCACGGTAATGGCGCTGTCGTTGCCGATCACCTGGGCCGCCACCATCGCCGTCGCCTCCGGAATCACCGGATTGACCTTGCCAGGCATGATCGACGAACCAGGTTGCAAGCCCTCCAGCTCGATTTCCCCCAACCCGGCCAGTGGTCCCGAGTTCATCCAGCGCAAGTCGTTGGCGATCTTCATCAGCGAAACCGCCGTTGCCTTCAGTTGCCCGGAGACGGTTACCGCGGTGTCCTGGGAGCCGATCAGGGCGAACAGGTTCTTGCCCGGGGTGAACTGCACCTGGGTCAGCTCGCTCAACTGCCGGCTGAAACGCGCGGCGAACTCCGGATGCGCGTTGATCCCCGTACCTACGGCGGTGCCGCCCTGGGCCAGGGCCTGCAGGCTCGGCAATAAATCCTGCAGATGCGCGATGTTGGCCTTGAGCTGCTGCGCCCACCCCTCCAGCACCTGGCTCATGCGTACCGGCATGGCATCCATCAGGTGGGTGCGGCCGGTCTTGACGAACGAGTGCACCTCCAACGCCTTGCGCTCGATGACCTCGACCAGGTGCACCAAGGCCGGCAACAGTTGCTCGTGCAAGGTCAGGGCGGCACTGACATGGATGGTGGTGGGAATGATGTCGTTGCTGCTCTGGCCACAGTTCACATGGTCATTGGGGTTGACCCCCTCGCCCAGCAACCGGCTGGCCAGGGTCGCCAGCACTTCGTTGGCATTCATGTTGGAACTGGTACCGGAACCGGTCTGGAACACATCCACCGGGAAGTGCTGCATGAAGTCACCTTCCAGCAGCCCCTGGGCGGCATCGACGATGGCCTTGCCCTGGGACTGGCTGATCTGGCCCAGCTCGACGTTGGCCCTGGCCGCCGCGGCCTTGGCCAGGATCAGCGCCCGGATGAAAGCCCGCGGCATGCGCTGCCCGCTGATAGGAAAGTTATCCACCGCACGCTGGGTCTGCGCGCCATACAACGCCTGCTCCGGAACCTGCAACTCGCCCATGCTGTCGCGTTCGATACGGGTATTACTCATCGGGAAATCCTTGCACCAGTTCAATCAGGGGAATGGAAGGCAACAGCGAACAGGTCGCCAGTCGCCAGGCATGGCTTTGCCAGCGCTTGAGCCGGCACTTGCACAACGACAACCGCTCCATATCGCGCAGAGGTCGCCACGCCTGGTCCAGGCACAAGCTGCGCCAGTGCCAGGGCAACGCGGTATCGGTCGCGGTATCGATCAACAAACGGAAGGAGGTTTCGGCAACGGTCCAGGCGGATGTGGCCGTGCAACAGGCCAGGTATCGCCCCTCGGCCAGGTAATGCTCGATCAGACGGGGTTCGTCCGGGTCCAGTGCGCAACGGATCTGGCGGCTCATCCAGCGCCAGCTTTCAAGGTAAGGCTGCTCGTGCAAGGCAGAACTCATGACCTGGGCTCATTAAATAATGATTTTCATTATTAAATGAAATTGAGAATCAAATCAATCTGGCTGTACAAATTTTATCCAGACCTTGTAGCCGTCTCAACCCTCACTGCCGAGGGAGGAATCTGTCCATCGCAGCCATGCTTGACGAAAATCCGAAAGGCAAAATTTGCTGCAAATGTGCGCAAGGTCGCCCCCCGGCCATTTCGTGGCCCCACATCCGAGATTAAGCGATCTCGACAAGTGATAATTGGAACTCAAAGTAAAATCTGCAAACACATATCAAAGTATTTAACTCCCGCACGAACAATTACTTTTTCCAATAACACGAACAGTCCGCCCAGATCGGCAAATACTGTAGCTCCCTACTTACTGAAAAACTTAATTGCAAAAGTTTAACATCCTAAACTTCACGAACACCGACACACTCAAACTCAACAATATTGGCTGCTCGACATCCTGTTCGAGAACCCTCGCCTAGAAATTAAAAAATAAATGGCCTCGGCATAAGGCTTATGCTTGAGAACTGCCTGATTCACCTCAGTCGTGAAACGCCCACAAGTTCAGCCAAAATCAGCAATGACTAGTAGCCCCGCGAAACTCAGCGCGCAAACACTTAACTATCACAACGCAAGATTTACTTGATATCAGTCGCTCTGATGGTGCCTGAGGAAAAATCCCACTCAAGGCAGAATACTTGTCCTATATCGTCCGAACAATAAATTCTCGATCCTTCACCGCACCCAATGCGCCAGCCCCCTTCAACTAATAAAACCCCAACTCAACCCTACCCCAAAGATTCGAAATAAATGCCACTAGGACTAACACAAGAGAGGTCACTTTCTAGACACATAAAACGACAGTACTCACTACCCTAAACAATTTTTAATTCTTCGAGAATAAAATGAAAAAACTCATTATCACCAAGCTTTCCGCTACAGCCGTCATCGCTCTCATGTCCCAGGCAGCACTCGCTGCCGATGGGACGATCAACTTCTTTGGAGAAATCGTCGATACCCCTTGTTCGATCTCTCCCAACAGCCAAGTCTTGACTGTTCCGCTAGGCAAGGTTTCACGTGCGACCCTGGATGGCGGTGCCGGCAAGAAAGCCACACCAGCACGCTTCAGCATCGAGCTACTGAATTGTGGCGCAAGCGCCAAAGGGGCGACATTGACCTTTAACGGCACCACCGATACGACCGTATCGGACAACCTGCGCATCGGCGCGAATGAAATGTCAGGCGGATCAGCCACCGGTGTAGCGATAGAACTCGGTGACTCCGCTGGTACCAAAATCCCGGTAGGTTCCGAATCGGCCCAATACACCCTGGTCCAGGGTGACAACCCCCTGAAGTTCCAAGCGGTCTATGTTTCCACTGCCGACAAAGTAACAGCCGGTACAGGTAACGCGACTGCTCAGTTCACAGTGAACTACAAGTAATACTGAATTCGCCCAGTTGTCTCGCAGACGGCTGGGCGATTTTTGTGCGCATTAATAAGTACATACTTTCGCCAGACCGCCTTTAACAAGTTCATATATAGGAACCCAGGAGTTTTAACTCCTGCGATGAAGCGTGTTTGGCGGCCAGCAATTATCGGGATAGATTCATGCTGAAGAAGAATGGCTTGAGATTGGCCAATAAACTTTTATTCGGTGCCGGCTTAGTAGTTTTTGCAGCAGCACCTGTTTTCGCGAGTGTGACCCTTGGTGGTACACGAGTGATTCTAGGCGAGCAGGATCGAGAAGCATCCATTCCGGTAAAGAACGCTGGTCGAGCCCCCTATGTGATACAGGCATGGGTCGATGCCGGCGAGGGAAAGACCAAGACTCCGTTCGTGGTCACCCCTCCGTTGTCGCGCCTGGATCCAGGAATGGAGAACATTCTACGCATCATGCGAATCTCCAATAATCTGCCAACCGATAGAGAGTCCGTATTCTGGTTGAACGTCAAGGAGATTCCAGAAAAAGCAAAGGAAGACAACGTTCTTCAAATTGCAATGCGCACACGCATCAAGTTGTTCTATCGGCCATCAGACCTGGAAGGCAAGCCTACAGAATCACGTCATAAATTGAAGTGGGCAGTCATACCAGGGAAGAACAACGCAAACTCAGTGTTGAAGATAGAAAACCCAACACCCTACCACGTCACATTCACCAGCTTGAAGATCAATCAGGGCCAACAGGAAATCAACGCGCAGATGGTTCCTCCCAAGGGAGAATCCATTTATTCATTGAATGCAGTACAGATACAAAAAAGTATCGATGTCAGATTCACCACAATCAATGACTACGGAGGGGAGACACTAGAAGAACGGGCGACAGTACCCGTTGCAGTCAATCCGATCGTCTTACCTATCGAGCCGGTCACAACGCTGACCGTTAAGCAATGATGGCTCGCAGGGTCATGACAGTGACCTCTTCTTTCAACCCTACTTCCGCACGCGCAGTGGGATTACCGCTGTGTGCCTTCGTATTCGCGATGGCCAGTCAAGGTGCATTCGGCAAGAGTCAGGCGGGTACTGTATTCAACGAGCAATTCCTCAGCATCGGTGGCGACCAGCCAAGTGCCGACCTGTCGGTGTTCTCGTTTGGCAACCGCGTTTTGCCGGGTACCTACAGGGTAGACGCGATACTCAACGACAGTAGCATCGGACAAAACGAAGTGCGCTTCATCAAGCAGGAGGACGATGCACAGGACGCTAAACCTTGCTTGACGCGTCCCCTGCTCGAGGGCTGGGGCGTAAATATGACCGCTTTCCCGGCAATGGCGACCACGCCGGCCGATACCTGTATTGATCTGGGCAAAGCGATCGCACAAGCCACTGTAAGTTACGACGCCGGCAACCAGCGTCTTTTCCTGGGCATCCCGCAGGCGGCACTCAAGCGCTCCGCACGTGGCGCCATCAGCCCGGATCGCTGGGACAAGGGCATCAACGCAGCCATGCTCGACTATCAACTCAGCTTCTCGCGCTACGACGGTAATAACCTGCGCGGGAATACCGCCAGCCCCGTGCAGCAGAACGTTTTCGATAGCACGACTGCGCCCAACAGATTGGAGCGTGATACCTACTTCGGTGGTTTTCGCGGCGGTTTCAATATCGATGACTGGCGCTTCCGGCATTTCTCGACCTACAACCGCAGCATGGATGGGCAAGGTCGCTGGCAGGCCATCAATACCTACTTGCAGCGCGATATTGCATCGATTCGCGGCCAGTTGGTCATTGGCGACGGCAATACGCCGGGTAACTTCTTCGATAGCGTGCAGTTTCGCGGCGTACAACTGAGTTCCGATGACGCGATGCTCCCGGACAGCCAACAAGGATACGCACCCACCATCCGAGGCGTGGCACAAACCAACGCGCGGGTAGAAGTACGCCAGAACGGCTATCTCATCTACAGCACCTATGTCGCCCCCGGACCTTTCGTACTGGACGACCTCTACCCTACTTCGTCGAGTGGAGATCTCGAAGTCATCATCACCGAATCCGATGGGCGCGAAACGCGTTATGCACAAGCGTTTTCCGCCGTGCCGACGCTGCTGCGCGAAGGCTCCTGGCGCTACAGCGCCACAGCTGGCCAGTATCGTAGTGGCTATGGCTCATCGCGAGGCAAGGAACGCCCGACGCTGGTGCAGGGCACTCTCGCGCGCGGCCTGGCACAGGACTTCTCGATTTACGGTGGGACCATCCTCGCGGATAAATATCAATCCGCATTGTCCGGGGTAGGTAAGAACCTGCGCAGTTTCGGCGCGCTCTCGTTCGACATCTCCCATGCCCGCACCACTGACCGAGATGATCAAACGTTCAACGGCCAGTCGTTGCGTTTTCTGTACGCCAAGACGTTCGAGAAGACCAATACCAACTTCCGCGTTGCCGGCTATCGATACTCCACCAGTGATTACCGGACGCTCCAGGAAGCGGTTCAGATGCAGGATGTGCTGGATGGGCGACTCTTCAACAACCGTCGCAACGAATTGCGTTTTGAACTGGCGCAATCGCTGGGCAAATGGGGAACGCTTCACACCTCGGCTCGCCAGCAGAGCTATTGGAACAGCAACTCCAGGGATCGCCTGGTCCAGGTCGGTTACTCCGGTTCCTACCAGAAGCTGAGCTTCAACCTGTTCTATAACCACAGCACCCACCTGGACGCTGCCTCCAATCGCCAGCTCATGCTGACGCTGTCCCTTCCACTGGGCGATACACGTTCCAGCGCGCAGTACATGGTGATGAAGGACAACAACGACCAGCTTGTCCAGCAGGCGAGCGTGTACGGTTCGGCCCTCGACGACAACCGCCTGACCTACAACGTGACGGGCGACGACTCGAATCAGTCGGGCACCAGCAGTAGCGCGAACATGAGCTACCTGTCGTCCATTGGCCGGCTTGACCTTGGACGCTCGCAAGGCCGTGGCTACGGCCAGACCACCATAGGCATGGCCGGAGGCGTGCTGGTACATGGCGAGGGACTGACTCTTTCCCAGCCCCTGGGTGAAACCATCGCACTGGCCCAGGCCCCCAAGGCCAATGACGTCGGCTTCGAGATCCGCCCTGGCGTGCGTACCGACAAATCCGGTGACGCCGTGATTCCCAACCTGAGTCCATACCGAGTCAACCGCCTGGCGCTGCTGACCGGCGATTTGGGCGACGAGGTAGAAGTCAAGAATGCGGCTCTGGACGTCGTACCGACCCGAGGCGCCGTGGTGAAGGCCAAGTTCGCTACATCGGTCGGCTATCGCCTGATGATGACACTGACAAACAAGGACGGCTCGCCGTTGCCGTTCGGATCGAAGATCGAGAATGAACTCGGGCAGGAAGTTGGCATTGTCGGTCCAGACGGACAGGCCTTCGTGACCGGTGCAAGTGAAAAAGGCAACCTGCGGGTGATGTGGAGTCGAAATGAGAAAGATCAGTGCACGATACCTTACCAATTGCCCAAGGATGAAAGCCCAAGACCGATTCGCGAACTAAGCGGACAGTGCCATTGACTCTTTCGCCAAACTCAATACTTAAATCCTCCAAGGATCAACATCATTCAATTGAATAAAATTTACATAATATCAAGGCATCCCAAATGAGCAGTTTTATCGCCAAATATTCAAAAATACTGAGCATTGGACTTTTCATATTCGGCGCATCTTCAGGGGCCAATGCGGCTTGTTATGCGCTACCGCAATGGACTCTGAAAACAGCAATGCTGGATATTGGAAAATTAAATATCCCACTAACTTCAAAAGTTGGAGATATTCTGTACAAAAAATCCGACAACCCATTTATTCCCCACCAAACTCCTTTCACCTGCAAAAGCGGCGGCGGCAGTGTTTCATTTCGAATAACCAAAGACTATGGGCTAGCTCCAGGCTTTCAGAAAGTTTACACAACTGATGTTCCTGGAGTAGGTGTACGCTTTGCTTGGAAATATTTTAATGGAGGAGGAATTACAGTCCCAACTACCCATTATTTTGGCGAAGGTAGCAGAACTGTTCCAGCAACATCCGGATTTACTATTGAGATAGTAAAAATCGCAGATAAAAC
>NZ_JBJJLO010000020.1:0-71314 GCF_046230915.1 Pseudomonas sp. KCJK8993 | reverse complement strand
TCGACCCCGGGCTCCTTCGCGAAGCTGATTTTTTCACCTTCGAAATCGATTTGGAACGTGTTGCCCGCCAGCACAATCGACAGTGCCTTCTTCGCGGATGTACCCGAGACCGGCACTGCCGGAACTGTTTGGAGGGTGGCCCCATGGTAAATACTCAGCGTCAACTTGCCGCCGTCCGGCCCCGAGTAGCGGAAATCTTCCAGATAAATTTCTCTGGACGATTGAGTCGCATCGAAATGCAACGCACCACTGCCATCCACCTGGCGGAACAGATCCAGCGGCAGACTTGCATCACTGTGCAGGCCCAGTCGTGGATAGTCCGCCGACAAGGGTTGCAGGCCTGCTGGGATCACGCCGAGGCGTTGGACAGTTTCACTGTCGTTGATGGTCGTGCGACCAATCGCAGTGCGGCGCGAATACGTCAGACTCAGTTTCGGTTTACCGTCGACCTCGATCTTCGCTGCGGGCAACCAGGGGGCGCGACCCTGCATGCCCCTCGGCAAGCTTCCACTACGCCCGACGACATGGGCGCAGACCTCATACCGCGCCCCGTAGGCAAGCATTGGCAACGGTTGGAAACCGTTCTTCGGCGTCGCTGGATAGTCCGTACCGAAAAACGCCCTGCCCAGGGGATCGAAGCCAGCGCCCGGCAGGCTTTCGTCGAAAGCGCTGCACGCCAGCGGTAGCCCATCATAGTGCAGGAACAAGGACCGGCGGCCATCGTTGATGGTCGTCGGCACCGCCTGCACGGTGATCATCTCGGCAAGCGCCGCAGGTGACGGGCAGGCCGGATGATGGAAATCGGCGAGGTTGGCGTACGCCCACGGGGTGTACGTCGCGCCATCGAAGGTGCGCCGCAGGGCCAGCGCCATACCGGAAAAGGCGGCGGAAAATTCGTCCTGCTCCAAGTCATCGACCACCGGGTCAACGGTGAGCGGAATCGCCAGGGGACCGGGAGCGAGGTCAGGGGAAAAGCGGGTACTGGCCGGAACGAACAGTTCTCGCTGCACGGTCCTCTGCATATGTTCGCTGACCAACGCTAGAGCCGCCAATGCCTCCTTATCTGCCGGAAGTTCCGTGGGCTGCCCCTTGGGGAGGTCTGTGAAAAAATCTTCGGGAGCGGGGATGAACGCCAGACAATCGAGCATTGATTGTGTGGCGTCCGGCTTCGGCCCGGTTCCACGGCCGCCCAGCCGCCAATTCCAGAACTCAAGCCCTTCGGCTGCTTTTTCCAGCGTCTGGGTAGTCGCTTTCGACTGATACAGCACCGTGTCACAGATCAGCTTGCCTACCGATTGACGGGCGGCATCGGCGCCGTTGAGTCCTGTGTTCAGCAGTCCTTCGAAATCCAGCACTGCCTGATCGTAAACCTTCAGGGCCTTTTCCGGGTCACCATCGACGTGCTGCTTGAGACTATCGGAAACTGTCTTGCGAATCTGGTGCAACAGGCGCAGCACTGTCGATTCAAAACCGTTTTCACTGAGAACCGCGTCCTGCAGGGGTGCCAATTCGGCACTGAGCTTCTCAAGCGGGAGTGCCTCCAGTTCTTTCCATTTCTGCACAGCCGGTTGGACGCAGGCCTGCAGTAATCGATACAGCATCGAGTCAGTAGCGGCAAACGATGATGTCCCCTGTCCACCTTGCGGCCGGCAGATGTCCAGCAACACATCGATATAGGCTTTCATGTCAACCGATATCAGGTTTTGCTGAATACCTCCTCGAATGGCCTTGCGCAGCACAGAGCGAGGGGTGTCGGCGGACATGCCGTCCTTTTTCAAGCCCTCAATCAACACATTGAGAAATGGTCCGAGCAAGCCCCCCTCCCGTGGACTGTCCGCCGTGTGCCCAACGTGAGGCATCATCAGCGCCAGCAGTAGGGTGTCCAGGCTGGTGGCCAGCGAGGCCAGGGCACGCCAGGACTCGCGACGCACCTTCTGCACCGGCGAGGGTTCATCCTTCCATTGCACCTCGCTGACCGCGAAGAAGCCGGTGAACAGCGATCCGGCCCGCTGCTCGAGCCTTGCCAGCGCTCGATAGCCAGCCTGTTCAGAATCATCTTTCCCGAAGTTGACGAAACCCGTCTCCGGATCGATCAGCATGTCACCCATCGCCGGGCGGTGAGCGCGGTTCGAAATGCAGTAATCCGCTATCCCCGATGCATAGGAAAATTCCACATCATTCGCCTCGAGCCGACCTTCGGTGTCGCCAGGTGAAAGAGCGTCACCGATAAAAGGCAGGAATGCCACATCCTCACTACCTGCGTAATCGATGTGCAGGACGTACGCGAGCCCCAGGCACTGCGGGACCGGAGCGACCCAACTGGATGCGCCCACCAGCACGGCATGGGCATCGAGACTCGCGGTGTTATCGATGCCATTGATATACGGATTGCGCAGGGCCCAAAAGCCTGGTGCATTGAGGTTGGCTGCGGCTTGGCCGGGGCTCTCGAACCAGCGCCTGAAATCATCAAGAAGAGCCGTGGTCACGCCGGATGGCTGAAGGTCCGCAATCGCCTGGGGAGGCTGGCCATCAACGACGGTATAGGCACGAAACTTCAAGCCTCCGTCCTTCAGCATATCGAAGAACGCTTGGTACGCCTGTCGAGCCTGTTCCTCCGTTTCTCCTTCCTCCGTCTCGGCCTTGAACGCGAGCCGAACTGAAAACCCGCGCTGTTGTTCGTCCTGGAATCCCTGGAGCTCTTCCTCGGTCATGCAGATGATGGTCCGCTTCATCCTTTCAGCCTCCCCTGTCCATCAATCAGTTTTCGGGCCTTCTCAAGGCTCTCGGAACGCACCTGGCTTTCGCTGCTGCTCGTGACCTCCTTGCGCCCCCCGGTCATGCGATAGCGCACCTGCCCCCCGGCACTCACGGTGAAGAATCGCGAAATCCGAATGCTCACCCTGAAGGTCCCGGTCGCATCGATATCGCCGTTGTCCTGGTAACTCAGGCGCAGGGTCACCGAGAGGTAGGCGCTGGCGATCCGCAGGACATCGACCACGCCGACGATGACCACCACCATCGATACGGTCAGCCCGCCGCCGGGCTGGCCGATCAACTTGCGATAGGTCAGCGCGACGTTGAGCGAAATCGAAACCGTTCCCGATACGCCGCAGAAGGAAAACCCCAGCGAGCCCGAGCCGCCAGCCGCCGCGTCCACCACTACTGCCAGCTCGTTCTTGAACGGCCGGTAGTTCAGGTCGACGGTGAGCCAGCCACTGCCGCCGATGATGAATACCGAGAACAGGAACGGCAGGTCGGCGCGGGCCAGGGCGAAGCTGTTGCTGATGAGAAAATCGGGAAACGCCAGCAGGCGGAAAGCGTTGCTGATCTGGATGTTCTGCACCCCGCTGGTGCCGAACATCATGCCCATCGGGGGCAGCGCGAACAGGTGTTCCACTCCGACGGGAATGCCGTTGTCCTTGATGATCTTGAGCCCGCCGATCTCGTCGCCAAAGATCGACTGGAAGGTGTTCTGAATGAACTGGAAGCTTGGATTGAGACGGATCTGGCGCGGGTCGAAATCGACCTTGAGGCCGCTGCTCTTGTCGAAACGCACGGCCACTTGGCTCAGCGTGACCATGGATGTACCGGCCACCACTGCATCGAAGTCGGTCAACAGCGTCGCAGTGCCGCTTTGCTCGACTTCGGCGCTGTCCTTCGAGGCCTCCAGGCGTACAACCGCAGAGATCCTCGTGTTGAGCAGGTCCAGGGACACCGGCCCGACGCTGAACAGAGAGCGACGCTCAGGCAATGGCAGGTCGACATCGACCTGGACCCAGGCTCGCAGGTTCTTCTTGTCGAACTCATGGGTGACGCGGATGGCATCCTTGGCCGCGGCCGGTAGCATGTAGCCGGGCAGGAGTTTGCGCAGGTCGAGCCCTGCCAGGTTCTGCAGGACCTTGCCGATGTCCTGCTTCGACAGGTCGACCGGGATCAGGCGCTCACCGAGTCCGTCGATCTGCATGTCCAGGCCCAGTGCCTTGAGATCATCCCCCAGTCGACCGAACCAGGCATCGATCTGCGGCATGTCCACCCGGTCCTCGACCCAGCCGAAGAAGTACGGTGAGTTCAGGCGCGAGAAATCCAGGTTGGGCAAGTCAGGGGTGGAGCCAAAGGCTGCCATGGCCCGCAGGATGTTGTTGGGGGCAGCCAGCAGGCCGCCCTCACCCAGGCGGCCGACGGCGTCGATCACTCGGTCGCCGTAGCCTTCGACCAGGTTGCGGGTTGCGGCGAGGTCGTTGCACAGGCCGCGGACGTCGTGGCCGAAGGTCTCGACCTGATTCAGCAGTGTCTTGTACTGTTCGTCATCATCCAGCATGTGGTCGAGGACGCGGCTTTCGAACAGTTCTGTCTCTGCCTTTTTCAGACACTCTTTGAGTGGCTGCAATATGTCTGCAGTTTTCTGGACAAGTCGATCCCTCAATCCAGTGATTCCGCTAGCCACGCTTTGGCAAGCGTTCAGAACCTTTTCATTGACGCCCCCGAGCAGCGCCGCCGCATTGTCCAGACTGCTGATCAGTTCGTCGATGCAACTGTCAATCAGATCGATGGCCGCTTTACGACGATGCTCGATCGTTTGCGCGGCATCGAACACCGGAGGTCCCACACGGTCCAGAACCAGAACTACTGCCGGCAAACCCAGTAGGCCCTTGACCAGTTGCTCTACCAGCACTTTGCTGCCTAAAGCGTTCTCCGCCTCCTTCACTTTTCCAAGGGTTGTCTCGATAACCTTTTCGAGCTCCTCATTCAATGGCCTGGTCTGGCCTGTAAGCCATTGCTCGGCGTCATCAAGGGAAATCCTGGCCTGCTCGAACAGATGGTCGGCCCACTTCTCTGCCTGCGGAAATACCGTAAGCAATCTCTCGACCTCGGCCGGAACGGAAATCGACACCGAGGCCAGCGCTGTGTCGAACGCCTGGAGCAAATCATCGCCGACGTCGGAAACCGCCTTCTTCAGATCGTCGCTCAGGGTGTTCGCCCCCGTTTTCAGACGCTCCCGCGTATCCACCAGTTGGCCGGCGATTATCACTGTCTCTTGCGAGAGCAGTGCGCCCTGTACAGCAAGCTCCCCGAACCACTTCCTGGTGTTATCCAGCCCGTCGCCAATCGACTTCAATGTGTTGCGGATCGGTTTGAGCGCCTCGACCCGCTCGGGCGTCGTCTCGATTTTCAGCAGTACGTTTTCGACGTTTACCACGTATGCGGTCACGACGGCTGCGTCAGGCAATACGCTCTTCACGCTTGCCAGGAACCGGGCGAACAGTTGCAGTTGCATGGCCCCCTTGAGAGTCTGTTCGATCACCCGGGTAGCGACCGCCCCGATACGCTGGGCAAAGTCGTCGAGCTCCACGGACAGACGCTGCCGGGCACTGTTGAGTTCTCCCCGAAGCACCTCGCTTGTGCGCGTCAGCGCACAGGCGATCTGTTGCTCCAGGTCTTGCCCTCGGCTGGCTGACCAAGGTTTGGCCTGGTCGATGGTCTTACTCAGGGCATCGAGTTCGGCGCGTGCCCGGTCAAACCCGTCATGCCCGGCAGCTATGGCCTCGTTGACGGTAAGCCGGGTGATTTCGATACCGCGCCGCAGCTTGCCCAGTTCTACCGTGGCCGATTCGAAAAGGGGCAGCAGCAACTTTTTCAGTTCCCTCTGCAGGTACGCGTCAAAGTCGCTACGCAGGGAGAACTCGTCGGGTAACGTGTGGGACAGCATCTGAATCTGTTCCTGCCGCCAGGCATCCAGTTCCTGAACCATGGCCATGCGCCTGGCTGTGATTGCGCTGCCGAGGTTCTGCTGCAAGGCGGCGCAGGGCGAAGGTACCGAACCGTCCAGTTGTACGAATTGCGAGTCAAGAGCCTTGAAGACTTTGTCGCAACCGGTTTTCAGTTTATCGAAGTGCTGCTCAATGCCACTTTGGGCGATGGCATCCTGTGTTGCCGCAGCACCCAACGCAACCAGGCGCGCCTTCAGGGCGTCCCGTTCCGCAGCATCCGTCGGACGTTTCGCCGGCAGATCGCCAACGTTCGCCAGGCAGCTGGACAACTCCCTCAACGGCCCCGTAACCACTCTCCCCTTACTCAGTACCCCTTCGAACAATTCCTGGGTAAGGTCGCCTTGCTTCAGGGCGGTGGGCAGCTTATCCAGCAGTATCCGCGTAGCGTTCTCCGGCAGGTTCAGTGGGCTTTCCTGACGCCCGGCACGCATGAAGGTCAGTGTTTCCAGTCCGACATACACCGGTTTGTCGGCCCGTCCGGCATTGATCGTGGTGCGTTGCGTCGCCGGTGCCAGACGCCAGGTGAATCGGGCAAAGCCTGTCGGCACCTTGATCGTGGCGTCAGCGTTCCGTGGCGGAGGCAGGTCGGCGTAGTCGATGCCCCGACGCACGGCCCAGGCGTTGGTATCGTCGGTCTGCTCCGGGGTGGTATCGGCAAAGAAGTACAGGTTGTCGGGATTGAGGCACTCCTGGGCAGCCAGGGGATTGTCGCCATCGCCTTCGGCGGCGGTGACGAAAGCGATGTCAGGCATCGCATAGACCTGCGGCCGCTGCCTGGCGGCATGGCGGCTCCACAGCGGGACGATCCAGCCACTGGTGCCCACGTCCTCGGCCCAGAAGCTGTCCACCGGAATGATCCGCTTGTTGAAGCGCAATGCCCGCAGGAAGCTGCTGGTGTGCGCGGCGGCAGTGGGCATGTCCGGATACTGCCGCTCTGGCTCGAGGATCTCAATGTATTCGCTGATCTTGCGCAGCACCGGCCGGCGGGTCCGGGTTCCCAACCCGCCTTCCGGGGTGAACTGTGCCGAAGGGTTGACCGTGCGTTCGTACACCACCACATGCTTGGCACGGTGCCAGAACACCGCGATGCGCCCGAGCACCTCGACCTTCTGGCGCTGGACAAAACCGCCGCGGGTCTCGCTGATGATCGACACGCGGTTGTTGTTGAACTTGACCGTCTGGTCGGCATCGCCACCGAGGGGCGACAAGGCGATGGTTTCGATCGAGCCGCCGCTGGCTCGTGGCTGGGCCAGAACCAGCCGCAGCACGTTGGCTGATTCGATCGGCCACAACGCGCCCCCGGACAATCCGTTCGGGTGCAGGCGCGGCGACAGGTCGGGCGTTTCCTGGGTTGGCGAACCCGGCACTGTGTCCGCGTCGACCGGTGCCTCCAGCGCTGCCACGGCGGCCCGGTGCAGCGCCGTCGTGCGCAAGGCGAAGCGCGCGCCAGCGCTGAAGCGCACCGGCGCGAACTGCATTTGCTGCGTAGGATCGTCCGCCCACAGTTCAAGGCGCTGCGGGCGTGTCTGCATCGCCTTGTGCAGCAGGTTCCAGCGGTCTTGATCGCGCTCTTCGTAGAGGGGCACCGGACGCCCGGTCAGTGCCTCGATTTCCGCGACCCGGGTGCGTCGCGCTGTGCCTTGCTCCAGTCTCGGCGTCACGCCGAAGGCGAGGCCATAAAGGAACTCCCCATGCAGCGAGGTCAGCGCGCAACCCAGACCCAGCTCGCCGCGCTGGTTGAACAGATCGCCCGCGGCCCACTCCGGCAGCACGTAGTTACGCTCCACATCCGCCGGCTGGATCCACAGGTGGGCGGCGGGCGTCAGGCGGAATTCGACGGCGCGCCGGTGTGACCGGGTGACCGTCGGGTCCTGGCCTGCATCGAACGGGCGAACGAACTCGTTGGCGGTGAGTTCTGTCCCGACGTCGGTATCCTGCAGTTCGAGCCGGCGCGGCTTGTCCATGCTTTCGCCAATGACCTGCGGGGGCAGCACGTAGTGATAGAGCCCGGTGGACTGCCTGAACCTCCAACCCCGGTCGTCGCTGTCGTAGCTGGCGATGGTCGCGCTGTCCTCGCCTCCGAGCATTTCCAGCGGCATGGAATAAAAACGCTGGATGGTGAAGGGTTGCTCGCCGATCAGCAGGCTCTTCTGCACCCCCGAGTTGCTCTGGATGTCTTCATCCAGATTGGCCTGCAGGCGCCATTGGCGATCGCCGCGAACTTCTTCGGTACACTTGAGCAGGTATTGGCCGCTGCCGGCCGTGGCACCGGGCTCGCGGTACAGCAATGGCTGGGCACGCCCGCTGCGGTCCCCCCGCAGAACGTCCACGGCCAGCGGATCGACCCTCGCCACAGCGAGGATCAAGGCCACCTTGATACCCAGCATTGCGGGAGTGCCGCTGACGCCCGGATCATCGCGCAGACGTATACGGATCGAGGTCGAATCGACGAAAACGGGCTTGTGGTGGACCAGTTCCAGGCCACCCAATACGGCGGTGAGGGGCATTGTGTCGGCGAGGGGTTCGGTTTGTACCAGCTTCAAACAGATACCGCGAAGGTTGTCTCCCTCAACGTCCGTTTCATGAACCAGGTAGCATCCCAACGGCATGGGTTGCCGATGCAATGAAGGCCAACTGACCTGCAATGGTATACGCGTCTGCTTCTCGGCCTTTACGCGGTCATTGAAGACGCTCGTGTCTTCGGGATTCGCTAGCATCGCCGACCAGATCCACGGTTTCTCGTCGAGTTCAAGCCTGCTATTGGACAGGAAACCGCTCCGGCGCCTGGCGTACAGCCCGAAATGCATCAGCCCATTACTTGACGGGGACGCCTCTTCAAGTTTTGGGAGGCTCGACTGAGGCTGGTCCGGCACCAGTTGGTGCAGCGAAAACCGTGCACGGTTCATGGAGGAAATGGAGGCATGGATCAGTTCAAGAAAGCCCGTGCCCTGAGTTCTGGGGGCAAAGTTGCCACTCACCTTCCCCAAATCGTTAGCGTTGTACTCCGCGATACCGCCAATGCTCGCTTGCACGGAAATTTCGTGCTTTTCGCTCCAGACATCAGTGACTGTCCCGGTAAGGACCACGGTGATATGCAACTGTTTGCCAAAGCTGAGCCACGTACCATCCATGCCTTCAGCACGCAGCTCGATAAGTCTGCTCCTTAGCCGGATATCTGCAGCTTTGTCGTTATTTGTAGATGGAAGCTGGGAGTTCAAGGCAAAACGTTGTTCGATGCGATAACCGAGGTGGCCACCGTTCCCTGAACTTCTGATCGCAATGCCGGGCGCGGGCAACAGCGGCCCGATTTCGCCTTCTTCGAAACGAACGTCGAAAGCAGCACTATCGGGGGGTGTACGCACCCCCAAGGCGGGTAGCAAATGCCCCAGGATCGATTTCGCAGAAGGCCAATAATCCGGCTTTCTAATGGCGACCCAGGACTCTATGTTCCTGGTTTTAGGCCAGGTGTCCCACGCGAAGCCGAATCGGCCAATAGCCTTCATCGAAGGTGGTCGCAACGAGCTGAATGAAATGCCGTTCTCTCCAACACTACCGGTCGAGCGGTCCTGGCGACCGAACTCCATGTTTTCCACGAGCAATGGTTGCGCAATCGCTGTGAAACTGGACACGGCCACCCGGGGGCTATACAACGCGGAAAACGCGACAAACGCTCGTTCCGCCTTGAACTGCTCATCATCCTGGGGGGACAGCAGAGGTAGCGCCAGGTCGAACCGCAAAAGAGGATTGCTGTCCTGACCTATCAGTACCCGGCTCTTGTAGTGACTCGTAGAACCGGAAGGAAAATGCTCTCGAACCACAGGAACCCGCAGGTCCAGTTCCTGATGAAATGCCCCTGCCTGGTCTTTGCACACAGCATACTGCTCGAAGACCTGCGCGCCTTCGAACGCCAGCACGACACCCGATTGATCGAAACGCCACGCAAGAGTCTTGTCGGCGGCATGTTTCAACACGGCCTTGGCAGCATCAGAGCTCTTCGGCATAGGTTGAATGTTGGTGAGTGAGTCCGCGAATTCCAGATCCGGCTTCCAGGCGTCCTTGTGTACCCAGCGCGCGCATCCCACCATTGCGGCCTTCTTGGCATCGAGAACGTAATGAATCTCGACCACCCCCTTCACCGCCGGTTCGTCGGGCTTGACCGACCTCAATGGCGGCCATGAGAACGTACCGAAACAACGAAACGCCAGAAATCGGTCAGACATTGTCCACCTCCCTGTGAGCCCGGGAAATCGCCAAAGAACGGCGTGTTCGGGCGCCTCGACTGTTTGCTGGAACAGACGCTGCATTGATAGCGATAGGCTAGTCGTCGTTTTCTTTCGCGCTATGCAAGCAAACAAATTTTTTCTGGCTACATTTCCTGAACGTATCAGCTCCAAAGGAATGTTCCGTGGCCAACAACATCTCTGTAAAACTAACCATCGGCATCCCCAGCGAAGCCGTCTACTACCTTACATATGCCTTTAATGGCGGTACCAAGTGCAGCCCGAATGCGACGTTGGACTTGGATCAGGCGGGCCCGACTTCGTTGAAACTTCCAGAGTTGGCTTGGGGCACCACGCGCGAATACGCCAGTGGTGATGTATCGACTATTCCCGGAAAACCGGACTGGTTTCGCTCTCTGCGCCCGGGTGCACAGCCAACTGGAACAGCCACCCTAGCGCGAACAGCAGACAACCTGAATGTGGTCTGGACTCCACTCGAAGGTGCCAGCCATGCCGTGAAATTCATCGTCGACGGTGGCAATCCGATGATGTCCGTGGCACCCCATATCGATGCCACGATCATTGTCGGTCTGCGCAAGGCCGCTGGTGGCGTGCAGTTCAGTGTCGACGGCGTACATGACGGATTTCCCAACTACACGCTGCAGATCAATGGCAAAACGGTCTACGAGTGGGATGCCGTAAAACAGGGTGAAGACCCATCTGCCCTGGGAGGTACAGGCGATCAAAGTATAAAGATCGCCTGGAATACACTATGACGATCTGATGGTCGAACTCGAGATTGCGCCCGGAAAATTGCTTGAACTTGGCTGGAGATTATTCAACTTGCGGAGATGTATGTAGAAAGCTCTATCCTGCTAGCTCGAATCTGCGGGGTTCCATATTGCATTGATGCGTTGATGCGTTGATCGTCCGTGAGCGGGCTCCATCAAGGGGACAGAAACACTTATTTTTGCAGCCTTCTAGTCGATTACAACACTCGGCGCGACGCAAGGTTACAGTTCCAGCAAGACGATCGGTGCCCTCCTCGCTCAAATCACGCGAAACAATCCATCAATGACCGCGCCTTCGCCAGTCGCGCCTTCAAATCGGAATCGAGTTCCTGGTCGTCATCGCGGTACTCCTGAATCGCCCCTGGTTTCGTAGACACCTCCAAGCCCAGCAAACCAATTACGCGGATGGAAATATTGGGTCGAACACAGCCGATCGGAGTTGCAGCTCTCGACCGAGAGCGGATTAGCTTGTCCTTGATGAGCCCTGCATCTTCCCCCTCCAGATCCGATGAGAAGTTACACTGAAAACCATCTGAATCCATCTTGGTCTCTACCAGAAAATGCCACTCGCGATCGCTCGTAAACTTTATGCAGTAGGGGGAGCAAAATTGGGGGCATATTGGAAATTTTTCTTCCTAAAAATATTGTCCTAGAGTCCTGTCAAAATGTTCTTTGGCGACCCCGACAGCCTCTGAAGCCACTTCAAGAACTGGCCACTCGTTCCCAGGCTTGGCCAGCCAAACCTGCCAGCCACCGCTCGGCACACCACAAGCAACAGGAAATTTCCTAACCCGAAGCTGGAAAACCTGAGCATGGGGCAATACCCTGCCACCACCGCCCAAGGTTACGAGCTGAAACATGTCAGGGAATACACCGTTTGAAAGCCCACGTTGGATGCGGGACCTGGTCCGCTTCCTGCCACTCAAGAGCCAGTTTGTCCTGTCCGGCAACATCCGCGACTTGCAGGCCAGCGAGGTGGCCCCCGGCACGGTCACGGCCCTGAGCTTCAACCAGGCCCTCGGCGACACCCTGCTCGCGGCCGGCTACGCCCATGTACTGACGTGGGACCCGGTGACCGGCATGCGCGCCATCGGCAAGGCGGACAGCGATCCCGCAGCGGGCCAGACCCTGCTCAAGGAGCTGGGCCTGACCCCGGTGGATGGCGCCGCCCCGGCAGGCCCCGATCTCTTGGCCGCCACCGTGCAGCGCCTGGTGAATCGCGCCGGCCCGCCGATTGCCCTGGTCATCGACTTCGCTTCACGCCTGGTGGTGCGCAACGATTCCCTCAGCGCCGCCGAACACCAGCTGTTCACCCAGGCCCTGGTGCACTCCCACCAGGCCCGCAGCCGGCCACTGCCGGAGCTGCGCAAACCCTTCTTCAATACCTTGCTGTGGCTCGTGGAAAAGGAAGGCGACCTGCCCGACTGGCTGCTGGTGGACAACCCGCGGCTGCGCCACATTCCGGTATCCCGGCCCGACCAGCTGACCCGCCGTGCCCTGGCCCCGGCCCTGCTCAAGAGCCTGGCCGGCAGCCAGGAAGCCAGCGAGGACAGCACACGCGAGGCGGTGGATGCCTTCGTGCAGAATACCGAAGGCCTGCTGCTGCTCGATCTGAGCGCCATCGCCCAACTGGCAAGGGTCGAGGGCGTGGCCATGGAACAGATCGCCGATGCCGTGCGCCGCTACAAGATCGGGGTCACCGAAGATCCCTGGCTGCGCATCGACCGCCAGCAGATCCGCCAGGCCAATGAACGAGTGCACCAGCGGGTCAAGGGCCAGGATCATGCGGTGACCCACATGCTCGACATCGTCAAGCGGGCGATGACCGGGGTCGGCGCCAGCCGCAAGGGCAACCGGCCCCGGGGCGTGGCCTTCCTCGCCGGTCCCACGGGCGTGGGCAAGACCGAACTGGCCAAGACCATCACCAGCTTGCTGTTCGGCGATGAAAGCGCCTATATCCGCTTCGACATGTCGGAGTTCAGTGCCGAACACGCCGACCAGCGCCTGATCGGCGCGCCGCCCGGTTATGTCGGCTACGACGTGGGCGGCGAGCTGACCAACGCCATCCGCGAAAAACCCTTCAGCGTGGTGCTGTTCGACGAAATCGAGAAGGCCCACCCGCGCATCCTCGATAAATTCCTGCAGATCCTCGATGACGGCGTGCTCACCTCCGGGCGCGGTGACCGTGTGTACTTCTCCGAGGCGCTGATCGTGTTCACTTCCAACCTGGGCATCTATCGCCAGGGCGACAACGGCGAGCGCGTCGCCAACGTGCTGCCCGGCGAACCCTTCGAACAGATGCAGGAGAAGGTCCACAGCGAGATCGAGCGCTACTTCAAGTTGGTGCTGAACCGCCCGGAGATCCTCAACCGCATTGGCGAGAACATCATCGTCTTCGACTTCATCCGCGAGGATGTGGCGATCCAGATCTTCGAGCAGATGGTCGACACCACCTTCAAGGACCTGCAACAGCAACAGGCGTTGTTCGTCGAACTGAGCCCCCAGGCCCGCCAAGGCCTGCGCACGCTGTGCCTGCATGACCTGTCCAATGGCGGCCGGGGCATTCGCAACCAGCTCGAGGCGCGCCTGCTCAATCCATTGTCCCGGGCCCTGTTCGACCAGGATGCGCAGCCGGGCGAGCGTTTCTCGATCACCGCGCTAGACGCTGGCGGGCTGCTCATGGAACGCCGCTGAAAATGCAGCTGAGCCTGTCGCGGGTGCATTTCCCGGTCACCACCCTGGGCCCCGGGCGGCGCCTGGGCATCTGGTTCCAGGGCTGCAGCATCCGCTGCCCAGGGTGCATTTCCGCCGACACCTGGGGGCCAGGCCAGCGGCGCCTGGACATCGACCAGCTGCTCACGCAACTGGCGCCCTGGCTGCGCGAAGCCGACGGCATCACCCTGTCCGGCGGCGAACCTTTCGATCAGTTCGAGGCCCTGCTGCTTTTACTCCAAGGGCTGCGCCGCCTCAGCCCTGTGGACATCCTGGTCTACAGCGGCTATCCGCTGGAGCGCCTGCAACCCCAGTTACGCAAGGCCGAGGGCCTGATCGACGGCCTGATCAGCGACCCCTACGAAGAACGCCTCGAACAATCCCTGGCGCTGCGCGGCAGCGACAACCAGCGCCTGACCCTGCTCACGCCCCTCGGCCATGCGCGCCTGGCGTCCTATGAGCGTCCCCTGGAAGCCGCCGACAAGGCCCTGGACCTGATGTTCGACGTCAACGGCAGTGTCTGGATGGCCGGCATCCCCCGACGTGACGACCTGCTGCATCTGCGCGACCTGCTGCAGGAGCAAGGCCACCAAATACAGACCAGTGCGCACCGCCACTGAATGGAATTCTCCCGATGATTCGCTTCTGCCCCAACTGCCAGACCGAACGCCCGCTCCAGGAGCTGTTCTGCGAAGGCACCGTCGACCAGCACCCCTGCAACTGGGACCTGGCCGGCGAACCGCTGCGCGCCGACGGCTGGCGGCCCCAGGTCATCGTCACCCAAGACGCCATGCCCCAAGACCCGATGCCCCAGCACGGCCCAGGCCAGGACAGCCCGCCGCCAGAGGCCCCGGCCCAGCCCGAGACCATCGCGCCGGGCCTGGTTTGCAGCAACGGCCATGCCATGGAGCCAGGCGACTTGATGTGCCTGGAGTGCGACGCGTCTCCGGCCCAAGACCAGGACCAGGTTCCTGGCAACGCGACGCCTGGGCCGGCACTCCCTGATGCCGGAGGCGACCCGGCCAGCGCCAGCCAGACCCTGATCGACGGCTGGGCGCTGATCCGCCAGATCAGCAGCACCGACGGTGTGCGCGAACGCTACCTGGCCAGCCACCAGGCAACGCCACTCCAGGCGGTGTTGACGCTCTACCGCCCCGGCGCCGAACCCGACCCGGCGATCTACGACGTGATCCGCCGCCTGCCCCGTGCGCATGTGCCCGAGATCATCGCCACCGGACGCTGGGACGGCCGGGCCTACGAGGTCATCGAAGAGCTCAGCGGCGGCACCCTGGCGGACCTGGGCAGCATCATTCGCGACACCGACAGCGTGCGCCATGTGGTCCGGGAACTGGGCCAGGCGCTGCATGCCTTCAACGAAGCCGGGCTGCGCCATCGCGACCTGCGCCCGGCCAGCCTGCTGGTGCGCACCCGCGAGCCGCTGGACCTGGTGATCAGCGGCTTCGGCTCGGCGCGCCTGTCGGAGTTCGACCTGGATATCGTGTCGCCCCTGGAAACCAGCCGCTACATGGCCCCGGAAGCCATCGCCGGCGGGGTAGCCGCGGCCTCGGACTGGTGGAGCCTGGGGATGATCCTGCTCGAACAGTTGACCCAGGGCGCCTGTTTCGAAGGCATCCATGCCAATGCCTTCCTTATTCATGTACTGGCCAACGGGGTGCCGATCCCCGATGACCTGGACCCGGGGCTCAACCTGTTGCTGCGCGGACTGCTGGCCCGGGACCGGCACCAGCGCTGGCAGTGGCCCGAGGTCGAGGCCTGGCTCGGTGGCCATCCGGTCGCGGCGCCGGCCTCGTCGTTCCAGGAGCGCGACGACGGCGAAGGCGCCACCTTGCAGCTGGGCCAGCGCCACTACCACAAACCCCGGGTGTTCGCCCTGGCCGCGGCCCAGGCCGAACACTGGGCCCAGGCCCTGGACCACCTGCTGCGCGGGGTGATCGTGACCTGGGCCGAACAGCTCGGCCTGCCCTCCTCGCTGCTCGCCGGCCTGCGCCAGGTGGTGCAGCACGACGGCCTGGAAGACGACTTCCGCCTGATGCTGGCGCTCAAGCTGCTCAATCCGCAAGTGCCGCTGATCCATCGCGGCGACATCGTCACCCCGGGCTGGTTGCTCGAACACCCGTTGGAAGGCTACCGGCTGATCAGCGGTTCGGTTCCCGATCTGCTGGAGCAATTGCAGACCGACAACTGGCTGTCGCGCCTCAAGCTGCGCGCCGAGCAGGTGCGCCAGCGCGCCCTGCACCAACAGGTCGAACTGGTGGAGGAAACCCTGCGCATCTACCTGCTGTCGACCTCTCGCGCCAGGCTCGCCACCCAGTGGCAGGAGCGCCAGCGCCTGCTGCCGGATACCGAGCATCCTGGCCTGGCCTACCTGTCGGAACGGCGAGTGATCGCCGAAGAAGACCTGATCGTGCTGCTCAGCGCTGCCATCGAGCAATTCCGCTCGGTCGACTCGATCATCCAGGAAGCCACCGAGCTGGCCCAGCGCACCGAGGTCGGCTGGTTCGACAGCGAGCAAGCAAGCGCACTGCTTGAGCACCCGCGCCCGGACCTGTACCGCAGCGTCGACGAGCGCATCCGTGGTTTCGCCCGCAGCGGCGTGCCGGCGGTGGATGAGTGGGCCGAGCAGTTCCGCCTGGAACGGCGCATGCCCCTGGCCAAGGTGCTGGTGCTGCTGGCCATTCCCGAGAGCCAGTGGCTGGAGCCGCAAAAGCAGCACTACGTATCGCAGATCCTCGACTTCTTCGAGAAAAAGGTGGTCACCGCGGTGATGCGCGGCCCTTTGGTGCGCATGAACATCGGCAAGACCACCGCCCGCGTCGACCTGGCCGAACTGCACAGCGAGCGCCGTCCCGCCGCCGCCCTGCTCGACCACCTGCTGCAACGCAACGAGCGCGCGGTGAACCTCGACCCGGAATGCTTCCAGGCCGATCCGCGGATCGAGGCCCGACTGCATGCGCTGTACCGCCAGAGCGCGTTGTACAAGCGCGACACCGGCATCGACGGGCTCTACCTGGGCTTCCCCTTCTTGCTCAGCCGCGATCCGCGCGGCAACGCCCGCCCGCGGATCATCCCGTTGCTGCTGTGGCCGGTGAAACTGCTGCTGGAGCTGGGCCAGCGCGGCAACGCGCGGCTGGCCTTCGACGGCGAACGCGAAGAGGTGCGCCTGAACCCCGCGCTGGACAGCGTGCTCGGCGTCGAGACCTGCAAACTCTGGCGCAAGACCGCCGATGAACTGCTCGGCCGTTCGTCCATCCGCACCAACGACGTGATGGATGCCTTCGGCATGCTCGCCGGCGTACGCTCGCGCACCTTCGCCAGCCTGCCGGCCAGCACGGTGGAGGTCGCGCCCTACCAGGACGAACTGGCCTGCGCGGCGGTGCTGTTCCACGTCACCTTCATGGGCCAGGCCATTGGCGAGGACCTGCGCCAGCTCAAGTCGCTGTCACCCAACGGCACGGGCCTCGAGACCGCCTTGCGCCTCAGGAATGGCGAGGACGAACAGCCACCGGCCGATCCCGGGGAGCTGCAGCGCTATTTCACCGTGGCCAGCGACCCGTCCCAGGAAGCGGCAGTGCTCCAGGCCCGGCAAGGCCCCGGCCTGCTGGTGGAGGGGCCGCCCGGCACGGGCAAGAGCCAGACCATCGTCAACATGGTGGCCGACGCCATCGGCCGCCAGCGCAGCCTGCTCATCGTCTGCCAGAAACATGCGGCGCTGGAGGTGGTGCATAAACGCCTGGTGGCCGAAGGGCTTGGCCAGCGCATCGTCATGCTCAACGACGTCAACCGCGACCGCGAGCCGATCATCCGCAGTATTCGCGAGCAGTTGGAGGCCCTGTTCGCCGCTGACGGCGACAGCCAGGGCTGGTTGCGCCAGCGTGAACAGACGGCGGCGCGGATCGAGGCCCTCGAGGGCGAACTCGATCGCTACCACCAGAGCCTGCATCACCCGGACCCGGCCAGCGGCCTGAGCTATCGCCGCCTGCTGGGCGAGCTGATCGAACTGGAAGATGGCCCCGCGCCCCTGGAATTCCCGGCCCTGCGCCAGCACCTGGCGCCCCTGGACCCCGCCAGCCTGACCCGCCTGGAGGAGCGCTGTGCACCACTGGTTCGCCTGTGGTTGCCGGCACGCTACGAAGGCAGCCCCCTGGCGCAGCTGCAAGCCTTTGCCGCCGATCGCCCGACCCTGCAAGCCTTCGACGACAACCTGCGGGACTTCGCCCAGGCCGAGGCCGATCGCCAGGCCACGCTGCAAGCGCATCCGGCCAGTTTCGAGATCGACGACCCCGCGCCCTACCGCGCATGGATGGCGGCGCACGTCGCCACCTTGCTCGACCTGGACCCGCAGCAGCGGCTGCGCCTGGCCCGCTGGCTACCGCTGTTCCGCCTGCGCGAGCATGAGTCGGTGGCCCGTGGCGAGGCGATCCTCGACGAGCTGCGACAACTGCAGCAGCAACTGCGCCAGTTGCCGGAAGATCGCTACCAGGCGGCGCTGTCGCCCGCCTTGGGGCTGATCGACCACAAGCGCCTCGGCAGCCTGGGCCAGGATTGCGCCAAGGTCATGGCCGCCCGTTCCTGGTGGTCGCGGATCAACCCCGTGCACCTGCTGCGCCGTGGCCGGCTGCGCGAGTTCCTGCAGCAACGGGGTGAAAACCGGGTCGAGGAAGTCCTGCCCGCACTGCACGCGGCCATCGACCTAGAGCGCCAATGGCGCCCGCTGCGCGCCGAACTCACGGCCCTGCGACGGGAGCTGGGACTGGACGCCCCCGCCCCCGAAGCCGGCCTGGAGCTGAGCGCGACGGTCACCCTCGACATCCGCCAGCTGCTGGAGATCCAGGTCCTGGCCCAGGCCCTAGCCCAATCGCCCCGCGCCCGCCAGGCCGACGCTGCGGTGCTCAGCGGCGACAAGCGCGAGTTCGAAGCGTTGCTCGGCGACCTGGACGCCTCGCTGATTCGCCAGGGCGTACGCCAGACCAGCCTCGACCAGCTCAAGCTGCTCGGCCACTGGCTGGGCGCCGAACTGCTGGGGCAACTGCAACAGGCTATCGAGCACAACCAGAGCAACGAGTTGCCCCTGGCCCGCCTGCAACAAGCCCTGCCCTGCCTCGGCGCCTACCAGGCGTTCCGTGGCCGAGCCAGCCTGCTGGGCCCGCAGGAGCTGGAGCTGCTGGCCCTGCTGCGCCAACGCCAGGCGCCATTGGACGCCCTGGCGCCCGAGCAACTGGAAGCCGCCGTGCGCCGCCTGCTGAACCGCGAGGCGCGGTTGGGCTGGAAGCACCGCATCGAGCAAGCCCACCCCGAGTTGCTGTACGGCCAGGACGAAACCCAGGCCAAGGTCGCCAGCCTGGCCCAGGCCGATACCCGCATGCGCGAGCTCAACCGCGAGCTGCTGGCCAAGGGCATCGATCCCTCGCGCCTGGGCAATCGCAAGCAATGGGAAGACGTGACCCGGCTCACCGGCAAGCGCTCGCGGCGCCTGCGCGAATTCATCGAGCTGGGCGCGCCGCTGGGGCTGATGAACCTGCGCCCGGTGTGGCTGATGAACCCGGACGTGGCCAGCCGCGTGCTGCCGCTCAAGGCCGGCCTGTTCGATACCGTAATCTACGACGAAGCCTCGCAGATGCCGGTGGAGTTCGCCCTGCCGACCCTGTTTCGCGGGCAGGTCACGGTGGTCAGCGGCGACGAGAAGCAGATGCCGCCGACGGCGTTCTTCTCCAGCCGGGTGGAAAGCGACGAAGCCGAACTGTTCGACGGCGACGAGCCCGACGCAGAAGCCGACCAGGAGCAACGCGAGGCCTTCGAAGACACCTGGAACCGCCGGGAGATCAAGGACTGCCCCGACCTGCTGCAACTGGCGCGCAATGCCCTGCCCAGCACCACGTTGCAGATCCACTATCGCTCCGCCTACCGCGAGCTGATCGGCTTCTCCAATGCCTCGTTCTACGGCAACCGCCTGAATGTGCCCGTGCGCCATCCACAAGCCAGCATCGAACGGGTCAAGCCGCTGGAGCTGATCCAGGTCGAAGGCCTGTACCAGAACCAGAGCAACGCCCAGGAAGCCGAGCGTGTCGTGCAGTACCTGGCCGAGCTGTGGCGCCAACCCTACGAGCAGCGCCCCTCGGTCGGCGTGGTGACCTTCAACCGCAAGCAGGCCGAGCTGATCGAGGAACACCTGGAGGTCCACGCCGCCCAGGACGAGGTGTTCCGCAGCGCCTACGCCCAGGAGCGCGAACGCAGCGAGGACGGCGAGGACATGTCGGTGTTCGTCAAGAACGTGGAGAACGTCCAGGGTGACGAGCGCGACGTGATCGTCTTCTCCTCGACCTTCGGCCGCAACAGCCAGGGCACCTTCCGCCGCAGCTTCGGCGTGCTTGGCCAGACCGGCGGCGAACGGCGCCTGAACGTGGCGGTCACCCGCGCACGGCACAAGGTGGTGATGATCACCTCGATGCCCATCGGCGACATCTCCGACATGCTCAATACCCACCGCGCGCCGGCCAGCCCCAGGGACTACCTGCAAGGCTACCTGGAGTACGCACGGGCGCTGTGCGCCGGGGAGTTCGCCTACACCGGCAAGCTGCTCGACCGGCTGCAGACCGACCGCGGCAACCTACAACGCGACCAGGGCCAGGAGCGCGACGGCTTCGCCAGGATCGTCGGCCAATACCTCCAGGCCCAGGGTTGGCAGGCCGCGCCGGCCAGCGAGGGCGACGCCTTCGGCCTGGACTTCGCCATCGAAAACCCCGGTACCGGCACCTACGCCATCGGCATCGAATGCGACGCCCCTAGCCACACCTTGCTGGAACGCGCCCGCGCCCGCGAGATCTGGCGCCCGTCGGTCCTGCGCCGGGCGATCCCGCATATCCACCGGGTGTCGTCCCAGGCCTGGTACCACGACGGCGACAACGAACGCGCCCGTCTGCGCGAGGCCATCGAACGGGCACTGCCGTCCGCCCGGCCAGGTCCGGTCACGGCCTCTTCCAGCGATACGGAGATCTGCCCATGAGTGGTCCCAAGGTTGTGCGGATCGTCACCCGCGAAGAAATCATCGCCCTGTGCGAGGGGCACCTGCAGCGCCTGGAACAGGCCATGGCCCGCTGGGAAGCCCAGGCCGCCAGGCTCGGCGAATTGAACGAGGAACAACGCAACGCCACCCGCGCCCGCGCTGAGCGCCTGCGCGCCCTGCTCGACCAGGAACAGTTCGCCCAATTGCAGAAAGCCGTGCCGATCGAGATCGAGTACCTGCGCCGCGACCAGACAGAACGCGAGGAACGCGCGGTGCTGCGTGCGACCGAGCAACGCCAGCGCCAGCGCCGCCAGCAAGAAAATGCCGCGACCCTGCTCGGCGCCCTGCGCGCCGCACAGGCAGGGGTTGCGCCCGAGCTGTTGCAAGACGTGGCGCGCCTGGCCGAAGGCACCGACCTCGCCCATGCGCAGCAGGTCCTGGCCCAGGGCTTCAGCCAGCTGGCCAGGGTCGACGAGACGGACAGCTTGAGCGAGCGTCAACGCGAACTGGCCCGGCAACTGCGCGAAGAGACACCCCAAGCCAGCCTCGAACAGTGGATCGCCGCGCAACAGCCAGCCGAGCGTGATCCGCGCCTGCAACGCATCGACCGGCATATCGCCGAACTGCAACTGCTCCAGGGCGCGCCAGCCGCGACCCCGTTCCTGCAACGGCTGGCCCGGGCCGAAGCCCAGGAGCAGGCGCAACAGCGCAACCTGTTGCTCGACAGCCTGGTGATCGAGCTGGCCGAGGCCACGCGTGACTTCCAGCAGCGCCGCGAGCTGCTTGGCCAGGTGCAGGACCTGGCCAGCGAACTCCATACCCATGCCACGGCCGATCACGCGGCCCTGCTGCGCCAGGTCGCCGAGTGCCACGAGCACAGCGACCTGGCGCTGCTGCAAGCGCTGAAGTCCGAATGCGAGGCCGCGCTCAGCGCTGTGCTACAGGCCCAGGCTGCGCTGGCCCGGCGTCAGGCCATGCTCGAGGGGCTGGCCCGGCTCGGCTACGAGGTTCGCGAAGGCATGGCCACCGCCTGGGCCGAGTCCGGCAAGGTGGTGCTGCGCAAGAGCGCCACCCCAGGTTACGGCGTCGAAGTCGGTGGCAAGGCCGACAACGGCCGCCTGCAGGTGCGCGCGGTGGCCCTCGACCCACAGCGGGACAAGGGGCGCGATCGGGATATCGAGACGATCTGGTGCAACGAATTCCAGCGCCTGCAAGCGCTGCTCAAGGACGGCGGCGGCGAACTGCTGATCGAACGCGCCTTGGGGGTGGGCGAGGTGCCGCTCAAGGAAGCCACGGTCATGGGCGAGGAACCAGAGGCGGCGAACGTCCAGCAGCGGACGCTTTGAGCTCGCCGGACGCTCGCCCCTCTCTCGGTTCAAGCCGGCCCTGGCTCCAACCCGCGATGGGCCTGGCGCCACTGGATCGGGCTGACGCCGTACCAGCGGCGAAAAGCCCGGGAAAACGCGCTGATTTCCGAATACCCCAGGGCCAGGGCCAGCTCGGAGATCGGCAGGGTCGATTGCTGCAGGTAGTACAGCGCCAGTTCCTGGCGCACGGTGTCCACCAGGCTCGAGAAGGTCAGGCCGCTTTCCCCCAGGCGGCGCTGGATGGTCCAGCTGGGCATGCGCAGGTTATGGGCCACTTGCTCCAGGCACGGGTAGCCCTCGCCGAGCAGGTCGCGCACCTGGGCCCGCACCTCGGCGACCATGTCCGGTCGGCCCGGGTCGGCGCCGGCCACCGCGAGCTTGTGCAGGCTCTCCAGGAGGATCGCCAGCAGCTTCGGGTCGTGCCCGGGCATCGGTCGCTGCAGCACGCTGCGGCGAAACACCAGGGCATTGCAGGGTTGGCCGAACAGCACCGGGGCATCGAACACCTTGCAGTGCTCATGCCAGGCCTCGGGCTGCGGATGTTCGAAATGCACCCGCTCCGGCGCCCAGTTCTGGCCCAGGGCATGGCGTATCAGGTTGGCGAACATGCCCAGGGACAGCTCGGCATCCTGGCGCTTGCGCAAGATGGCGCCGTATTGCACCTGGTAGTCGAGGCGACACAGCTCGCCGTCCTCCACCAATCGCAGCAGGCTGCCCTGCTGGTGCGCCGGAAAGGCCCGGGCGACGTTGCGCAGGCCCTCGCCGAGGGTCGCCGAGCACATCCCCACATAACCCAGCAGGCCCAGGGAGTCCGGGCGGAACTGCTGGCCATAGCGCAGGCCGAAATTATGGTTGCCGGTCTGCCGGGCCGCCTCCTCGAACACCGAGCAATACTGGTTCAGGTCCAGGCTCAGGGTCGGGTGCAGCAATTGCTCGGGATCGATGCCGGCCATGCCCAGGATGCGTTCGGGATTACCGCCGTGCATCTGGATGAAATCGCTCAGGCCGGTGGCGGCCGAGGCGAGGACGCCGACCTGGCTTTCATGGGGACGGCTCGTGGACGTGGTGATCAGGGGCACCGGGAACCTCCTTGCACAGTCACCATGGACGGGGAGCTGGACTACGCAAGTTCCATTCCAGATCCCCGCCAGGCCCCGCGGCGCCGGGCTCCGCGGTCTCAAGCCCGGCACTGTCGGCGCCAGGCGTTGCTCGGAGCCGGGCGCCAGTGCACCGGTGCGGGGCGTAGCGGTTTGTAACATCGATTCAATGCCCCCCGTGCGCCAGGACACCCCGCCAGCCGTCATCCAGGTAGCGCCGGCACAACCCCAGGGTCTGCTGCACCCACTCGCGCCCCAGGCACTCGGCTTGCGCCGTCCCCCGGTGGGTTCCGGTCCAGGCCAGCAGTTGCAGGCGCCGCTGCATGATCAGGGTCGGCAGCATGGCCAGGTCCTCGGGCGCAAGCGCCAGCTGGCTGCAGTAGCCCTGCAGCCAGTTGTCGATCCATTGCGCCAGCTCAGGACGATGCTCGAAGAAACTCAAGGCCGCGGCCAGGTCGTGCAGGTACCAGCCCAACCCGCAATCGTCGAAGTCGATGATGCGCGTGTGCTCGCCCTGCACCAGCAGGTTGGCCAGGCGCAGGTCGGCATGGATCAGGCCGAAACGCTCGGGCCCCTGGCCATAGTCGGCCAGGCGCTGGCCGAGGACGCCCACCACCTCGCCGATCAGCGCCCGAGCCCCCTCGTCCAGGTAGGGGGCCTGCTGCCAGGGGCCCCAATGCCCTTCGGGACCGAGCATGCTCGCGTGGTTCCAGGTCATGCGCGTGAAGTCCCGGGGCTTGCGCCAGCGCCGGGCCTGTTGGTGCAGGCGCGCATTGATCGCCCCCAGGCGGCGGAACGAAGCATCGAGGCCGTGGGACGGAGGCTCGCGGCCCTCGATCCAGTCGAACAGCACCACATACCGGCTGCCCAGCCCGGCCAGCTCGACTTGCTGGATCAACTGGCCATCCAGGCCGGCGATGGCGTCGGGCACTTGCAACCCCTCCTCGCGCAGCGCCGCCAGCCAGGCCAGTTCGCTGGCGATCTCCTGGTACGAGTGATAGGCCGGGCGATGCACCCGCATCACCGAACGCCGACGGCTGTTGTGCAACAGGTAGGTGGCGTTCTCCGAATGGCTGAGCAGGCGCAGCTCGCCGTGCAGCGCCGGGGCATAGCGCAGGACGGCCCGGCTGGCCAGGGGGGCAACGGCATCCAGGTCGTTGGCGGGGTTCGAGGCAGTCATCATCAGCGCGCTCCAGGGTAGATAGGCCACCACAGGATGCGAGGCGGCCGACGCGCATCGCTTGACCGCCCGGGGCGAAATCTTGACTCCAGGACACAAGGCGCGCGGCCGTCGCCACAGATTTGATATTTCAGGGTAAAAGTTGTGCCGCGCGGTCAAGTGCGACCCAGCGTCCGCGCTCCACCATCCCATTCAATCCACGCAAAAGGACTTATCCATGCTCACTTCACTTCAAGGCAAAAGCGTTCTGGTCACCGGCGCCACCAGCGGCATCGGCCTGGGCATCGCCTATGGCTTCGCCCGCCAGGGCGCCCGGGTCGCCATCAGCGCCCGCCACGCCGACAAGGTCCAGGGCGTTGCCCGGCGCATGCGTGACGAAGGCCTGCAGGTCGAGGGGTTCGTCGCCGATGTGGCCCAGGGCGCCGCGGTCCGCCAGCTGCTGGCCGACGTCGCCGGCAGCCACGGCGGGCTGGACGTGCTGTGCTGCAATGCCGGGGTGTTCCCCTCGGCCAGCCTCGAACAGATGAGCGAAGCCGACTGGGACGGGGTGCTGGCCACCAACGCCAAGGGCAACTTCCTCTGTGTCCAGGCGGCCCTGCCCTACCTGCGCCAGGCCGAGTACGGGCGGGTGATCCTCACCTCGTCGATCACCGGCCCCGTGACCGGCTTCCCCGGCTGGGCCCACTACGGCGCCAGCAAGGCCGCGCAACTGGGCTTCATGCGCACCGCGGCGCTCGAACTGGCCAGCGATGGCATCACCATCAATGCCGTGCTGCCGGGCAACATCCTCACCGAAGGCCTGCAGGGCATGGGCCAGGCGTACCAGGACAGCATGGCCGCCTCGGTGCCGCTGCGGCGCCTGGGCAGCGTCGAGGACATTGCCAACGCCGCGCTGTTCTTCGCCTCCCGCGAAGCCGGCTACATCACTGGGCAGAGCCTGGTCGTCGACGGCGGCCAGATCCTGCCCGAATCCCTCCAGGCCCTTGCCTAGAGGCTTCACCTCTCTGACGGAGTGCCCCCATGAGCGAGATCTATACGGACAAGCTGTCCCAGCAACTCGATGCACCGGCCCGGCCCCAGGAAGTCCAGCGCTTGCGCAAGAACGCCGTGGGCCTGATGGGGGTACTGTTCATGACGGTGGCCACGGCGGCGCCGATCACCGCCATGCTCGGCAACGTGCCGATCGCCATCGGCAGCGGCAACGGCCAGTACGCGCCCGCCGGCTATCTGGTGGCGACGGTGATCCTGGCGCTGTTCGCCATCGGCTATGCGCAGATGGCCAAGTACATTACCGCCACGGGGGCCTTCTACGGTTTCATTGCCCACGGGCTCGGGCGGGTGGTGGGCATGGCCGCCGGCATCGCCGTGACCCTGACCTACATCGTCTTCGAAGCGGCCCTGGTGGGCATCTTCGCCTTCTTCTGCGTCGACCTGCTGGCCAGTGTCAGCGGGCTCCAGGCGCCCTGGGTCCTGTTCGCCCTGGCCATGCTGGCGGCCAACGGCATCCTCAGCTACTTCGACATTTCCCTGACCGCCAAGGTGCTGGGCATCTGCCTGGTGCTGGAGATCCTGATGCTGGCGTTGATGGCCGGCGCCGTGCTCTGGCACGGTGGCGGCCCCCAGGGCCTGGCGCCAGAGTCGATCAATCCGCTCAAGGCCTTCACCCCGGCCCAGGGGGTGATCGGCGCCAATGCCGGCATCGGCCTGTTCTTCGCCTTCTGGTCCTGGGTCGGCTTCGAGTCCTCGGCCATGTACGGCGAGGAGTCGCGCAATCCGAAGAAGATCATTCCCCTGGCCACGCTGCTGGCGGTGATCGGCATCGGCGTGTTCTACGTCTTCGTGTCGTGGATGGCCATCGCCGGTTCCGGCCCCAGCGAAGCCATCCGCCTGGCCCAGGACCCGGCCCAGGCCGCCGAGGTGTTCTACGGCCCGACGCGCCTGTACCTGGGCGAGTGGGCGGTGAGCCTGTTCAAGCTGCTGGTGGTGACCGGCTCGTTCGCCTGCGGCATGGCCTTTCACAACTGCGCCTCGCGCTACCTCTATGCCCTGGGCCGGGAGAACCTGTTCGACTGCCTCGGCCGCAGCGTCGGCCGCACCCACCCGCGCCACGGCTCGCCCCACGTGGCCTCCACCGTGCAGAGCCTGATCGCCACGGCCATCGTCCTGGCCTTCCTGGCCGCGGGCAAGGACCCCTACGCCGATCTCTACGCGCTGCTCGCGATCCTCGGCACCATGGGCATCCTGATCGTCCAGGCGCTCTGTGCCTTCGCGGTGGTCTGCTACTTCCACCTGGGCACCCGCCATGTGACCCAGCGTCATTGGTTCAAGACCTTCCTCGCGCCCCTACTGGGCGGGCTGGGCATGCTCTACGTGGTCTACCTGCTGTTCGCCAACCTCAGCTTCGCCGCCGGCAGCGCCGCGCAATCGCTGCTGTTCAAGCTGATTCCCTGGATCGTCGCCGCCAGCTTCGCCCTGGGTGCGGCCATCGCCCTGTACTTCCGGCATTTCGACCGGCGCAAGTACCACATCATCGGCAGCATCGTCATGGACGATGAACGCCAAGAGCCCTGAGGAGCCTCGCCATGTTGAAAGTCAACGCCTTCCAAGCCGAACACGCCGAGGCCCTGGACAGCGCCCAGCGCGCCCTGATCGAGCGCCGGCAACGCTTGCTGGGACCGGCCTACCAGCTGTTCTACGAGCAACCCCTGCACCTGGTCAGCGGCAGCGGCGCCTGGCTGCAGGACCGCGCCGGGCGGCGCTACCTGGACCTGTACAACAACGTCGCCTCGGTCGGCCATTGCCATCCCCGGGTGGTCCAGGCCCTGGCCGGGCAAGCCGCGCAACTCAACACCCATACCCGCTACCTGCACGAAGGCGTGCTGGACTACGCCGAAAAGCTCCTGGCCACCCTGCCCGTGGAGCTGGGCCAGGCGATGTTCACCTGCACCGGCAGCGAGGCCAACGACCTGGCCCTGCGCATCGCCCGAGACTACAGCGGCGGCACCGGGGTGATCGTCACCCGCTACGCCTACCACGGCATGACCCTGGCGATTGCCGAGCTGTCGCCCTCGGTGGGCGACTACGTGCCGCTGTCCCGGGACTGCCGGGTGGTGGATGCGCCACTGCACGACGCCCGGCACCCGGAGCGGGTGGGCCAGGTCTTCGCCGCCCAGGTGCGCGCGGCCATCGCCGATATGCAACGCCATGGCATCCGCCCGGCGGCGTTGCTGGTGGACACCCTGTTCACCAGCGACGGGGTGTTCGCCGACCCGCCGGGCTTCCTCGCCCCGGCGGTGCAAGCCATCCGCGAGGCCGGCGGCCTGTTCATCGCCGACGAAGTACAACCGGGTTTCGCCCGCACCGGCAGCCACATGTGGGGCTTCGAGCGCCACGGCCTGGTACCGGACCTGGTGACCATGGGCAAGCCGATGGGCAACGGCCACCCGCTGGCGGGCTTGGCGGTACGCCCGCATATCGTCCAGCGCTTCGGCCAGCACGCCAGCTACTTCAACACCTTCGGCGGCAACCCGGTGTCGGCCGCGGTGGGCCTGGCGGTGCTGCAGGTGATCGAGGAAGAAGGCCTGCAAGCCAATGCCTTGCACGTGGGCGGCCTGCTCATGCAGGGCCTGCAGAGCCTGGCGGCGGATCATCCGGTGCTGGCCGAGGTGCGTGGCGCCGGCCTGTTCCTGGGCGTCGATATCCGCCAGCCGGACAGCGGTGCGATGGACCCGTCGACCGCCCGGCGCCTGGTCAACCAGTTGCGTAACGAAGGCATATTGATCGGCGTTGCCGGAGCGGCCAACAGCACCCTGAAGATTCGCCCGCCGCTGTGCTTCAGCCAGGATCAGGCCGGGCAGTTCCTCGACGCCCTGGAGCGAGTCCTGCGGCGCCTGTAAGGGCACCGCTAAAAACTACCTGCATTGCCATCGCTGCGTTAAAAACCGGCGGGGGCGCCAGCCCGGTCAAAATGCGCATTTACCTCTTGTAAACTGCGCTTTTTCGCCGGTTTTTGCCTTGCGCTGGCTGCCTCGCCTACGTTTTTAGAGACGCCCTGCAAGGGCCAGGCCTGCCTTGAAGAACCCGCCAGTCAGTCAACCTGGAGGAGCGAAGCTTGCTCGCGAGGGTGGTTAACGCTAGCGCGTATTGCCTGGATCAACGCAGCGCCCTGAAGCCCATCGCGGGCAAGCCGGATCGCCGCCCGCTCGCTCCTACAATCTCCTTAAACAACCTGGCCCGATCCTGCGCCATAGAAGCCCTGCTCGGCGAACAGCTGGCGCAGCTCATCGAGCACCTGGACGTCCTCGATGGTCGCCGGCACCGCCACTTCCGGGCCCCGGGCCAGGCTGCGGATGGTCTTGCGCAGGATCTTCCCCGAACGGGTCTTGGGCAGGCGCTTGAGCACCAGTACCCGACGCAGCGAAGCCAGGGCCCCGACCTGCTCGCGCACCCGCTGCACCAGTGCCTGCTCCAGTTGCCCGAGGTCCACCCGGGCGTCCTGCTTGAGCACCACGAAGCCCACCGGCACCTCGCCCTTGAGGGCATCGTCCAGGGCCACCACGGCGCATTCGGCCACCGCCGGGTGCTCGCCCAGGGCCTGCTCCAGGCTACCGCTGGACAGGCGATGGCCGGCCACGTTGATCACATCGTCGATGCGCCCCATGACGAACACATAACCCTCGGCATCCACATAGCCGCCGTCGCCGCTCAGGTAGTAGCCGGGAAAGGTCCCCAGGTAGCTGTCGACAAACCGCTGGCGGTCCTGCCACAAGGTATTGAGCACCCCGGGCGGCAAAGGCAGGCGCAGCACGATGTTGCCCGGTTCGCCACAGGGCACCGGCTCGCCCTGGTCATCGAGCACCGCCAACTGGTAGCCGGGCACCGGCAGCCCCGCCGAACCGGTCTTGACCGGGTAACCAGCGGTTGCACGCGGCGTGCTGACCACTGGCCAGCCGGTCTCGGTCTGCCACCAGTGATCGATCACCGGGCAGGGCAACGACTCGCGCAGCCAGTCGTAGGTGGCCGGGTCCAGGCGCTCGCCGGCCACGTACACCGCCTTCAGGCAGGACAGATCGTGGTCCTGGCGCAGCCGGCCATGGGGGTCCTCGCGCTTGATGGCGCGAAAGGCGGTGGGCGCGGTGAAGAACACATTCACCCGGTGCTCGGCGATCACCCGCCAGAATGCCCCGGCATCGGGGGTGCGCACCGGCTTGCCCTCGTAGAGCAAGGTGGTGCAACCACGGATCAGGGGCCCATAGACGATGTAGGAATGCCCCACCACCCAGCCGATGTCCGAGGCGGCCCAGAACACCTCCCCCGGCTGGGCGTCGTAGACCGCCTGCATGCTGTAGTTCAAGGCCACCGCATGGCCGCCATTGTCGCGCAGCACACCCTTGGGCTTGCCCGTGGTGCCCGAGGTATGCAGCACGTACAACGGCTCGCCGGCCAGCAAGGGCACCGGTGGCACTGCCTGGGCGCCGGCCATCAGCATTGCCCAGTCGGCATCCCGGCCTTGGCGCAATTCGGCGCCGGCCTGGGGCCGGGCGACGACCACCACCCGCTCCGGCGGCTGCGCCACCAGTTCCAGGGCCTTGTCCACCAACGGCTTGTAGGGCACCACGCGCTCGTACTCGATGCCGCAACTGGCGGTCAGCAGGACCTTGGGCCGGGCATCGTCGATGCGCACCGCCAGCTCCGCCGCCGAGAAGCCGCCGAACACCACCGAATGCACCGCCCCCAGCCGGGCGCAGGCCAGCATGCCGATCACCGCCTCGGGGATCATCGGCATGTACAGCACCACCCGGTCGCCCTGCTCCACCCCCAACCCACGCAACATGCCGGCGCAGCGTGCCACCTGTTCCAGCAGTTGCGCGTAGCTCAGGCGCCGTTGCTGGCCGGTGACCGGGGAGTCGTAGATCAATGCCAGGCGCTCGCCATGCCCGGCCTCGACGTGCCGGTCCAGGGCCAGTTGGCAGGTATTGAGCTGCCCATCGGCGAACCATTGGTAGGTCTGGGGATCCTGCTGCTGGAAGATCTGCCGGGGAAAGCGCATCCAGTCCAGCAAGCGGGCCTGCTGGTGCCAGAAGTCGACGGGATCGGCCTGGGCATGGGCCAAGGCGGTCAGGTAGGCATTCATTGCGCGATGTCCTGTTCTTGTTGGAGGTTCGATAGGCCGCGCTCGCCGTGCAGGTTCGCCGCCGGCCTGCGCCCATCCTGGGCAGGCCGCCCGGTCCCTGCTTGACCCTGCACCACAGTTTTTTGACTCTGCGCCGCGAGCCTCCTGGCAGCCTAGTCGATCCGCCACGGCCGGCCAGCCTGGCCCTCAGCTGCGCAGTGGGAAATCGGCGAAGAGTTCGCCCAGCTCCTGCCACAATCCAGGCAACCCCTGCCGGGGCGCTGTCGCGGGCAGGTCGGCATCGAGCATGCGCGCCCTACGCCCCCGTTGCACCACGAAGCGCTGCATGCCCTAGGCCGCCCGCGCCGCCCCAGGGCCAGCAACCGCGCAGGGGCCGCCAGGTACCAATGCACCGTGGTCCGGCACGCCGTTGAGGCCCTCGTGCAGCAGGGTGTGCAGGGAACTGCCGGCGCAGTAGCCGGCGAGCATGTCCAGGTCGTGGATATGCAGCAGCCGTCATTATCGCTACCAAGCACGTATCGTCAGCGCTTTCTCTGGTCCATTACGCAGCAGAGCAGCCAAGCTTGCGAAGCCGTCAAGCAGGGCCATATCTCCTCCTGGAGAATTGCTGACGCTGACTCTAATGGCTTGGGGCAATGTCCCCCGCCCTACACTGAAAGCCTCTGCGGTGGTGACCAGATGCTGGCGCTGGCGCAGTCCCTGTTCAATCTCGACGGCACGCCAGGGAGCGGGGACTTCTATCCAGAAATGAGGGCAATATGGATGGCTACGATAGCTAATGCCTTGGAGCAAATCCGTGGCCAACGATTGGCGGCGTTTAATTTCCGCTGTCTGGTGTTCTAGTAGAGTTTGTGCGGTGCCATCCTCGACCCATTTGCTTGCAATCTCAAGAACTAGCGGTGTCGCCATCCAGCAGGAGTTGCGCACCGCCGCCGCAATGCGACCCACCATGGTAGTAGGTGCATGAACATACCCCACACGCAATCCTGCTGAGACCGCTTTACTCATACCTCCGATCAGGATGCCCCGCTCAGGCAATAGATGGCAGAGAGGTACTGGGCGCCGGACCATCAATACAGCGTGAGTCTCATCTTCGATGACGATGAGATTATGCTCACGACAGACTCGCGCGATTTCCTCCCGGCGCATGAGCGACATTACCCCTGTGGTCGGATTCTGAATGGTTGGAGTGCAGTACAACGCAACCACCCGATTTGCAGTGCAGACTTCCTTAAGGGATTCAGGCAGAAGGCCTTCATCGTCCATGTCCAGACCAAGCACCTTGATGCCCAGCAACTGCGCAGCACTGATTAACCCAGGATAAGAGAGATGCTCCGTTACCAAGGTGTCGCCGGCACGTAGCATGGCCATGAGCACAACAAGCAGGCCGTGCTGGCTGCCATTGACGCACAGGATCTGCTGGTACTGCGCTTGAAACTCACCGTGAGACAGCCACATAGCTCCAGCTTCTTGGTGTCGTGGCAATCCCGTGTCTGGCGTATAAAGCATCAGCTCTTGCAGTACGGGGGAGCCTGACAATTGCTGGAGAGTGTCTGAAAGCAGTTGGGCCTCGTTGCCGGGGATATGCATATTCCGGCTCATGTCATTGCAAATGTCCGGGCTGTCTACAAAATTGCGGAAACCCTTCTCTCGAACACTATCCCCACTGCGACCTCGGACGAACGTACCATCTCCGATCCGCGCCTCCACCAATCCCATTCGCTCCAGCTCGCCGTAGGCCCTGCTCACGGTACCCGCAGTCACACCCAGTTTGTCCGCAAGGATCCGATGAGGCGGCAGTTTGGCTCCCTGTCTGATAGCTCCGTTACGGATGGATTCTTCGATGCCTTTGGCGAGACGTTTGTACTTCAGACCAGGCCCATCAAGCAGGAAAAATCTGAAAATTGAATCGGTGTCAATATTTATTTTGACCGGCATATTCGCTCCAAATTAACCTCCTTTTAAAGAAGGAATCAGGCAATAAAAGATATCAATCTTAGACAATCGCACGCCTAGATGAGGGAAAATAATGTCAATTCAAATTTTGACAAGTGGCAATCAGCAGGTACGTCTCGCCGGCCTGGTAACCACAGTACTGTTCCTCGTGGTGTGCATCAGTTGGGGGACCACCTGGCTTGGCATTAAGATCGCAGTGGAAAGTGTGCCGCCACTCACTGCCGCCGGGTTACGCTTTCTGATCGCATTCCCGCTCTTCCTGCTCTTTGCGCACTTACGCCGCGAGTCGATCTTCTTCCCGCGCCAGCAATTGGCCTTCTTTATCTTCGTGACGCTCGGCTACTTCAGCGTGCCGTATTACCTACTGAACTATGGCGAACAATACGTCGCTTCAGGGCTGACCGCGCTGCTGTTTAGCAGCATGCCAGTGTTCATCCTGATCTTCTCGGCGATCTTCCTGAAAGAGCGCGTTTTTGTGTCGCAGGCTCTGGGTATCGCCATCGGCTTCAGCAGCCTATTCATGATCATCAGGTCCCAGGGCCTGCACTTAGACTACTCGGAATTGTTCGGCGTGCTTGCCATCCTGCTCGCCGCAATCCTGCATGCGCTCAGCTATGTCATTACGAAAAAACTAGGCGCGAACATCAGTGTTATTACCTTCAATACGCTGCCCATCGGCATCGCCGGCCTAGGACTGTTCGTAGCCGGCTTGCTGGTAGAGCACCCGAACCTATCTACCATCACCGTTCGATCTTGGACCGCACTTACATATCTTGGATTGGTGGCTTCGGTCGGAGGATTCATCGTGTACTTCTTCCTACTCAAGCGCCTCAGCCCCGTGGTGCTGTCGTTTGTTTTCATCATCTTTCCGGTATTCGCCGTGGTCATCAGCGCTTGGTACGAGGGGGTGGCGATATCTCGGGAACTGGTCGGCTTTATCGTGCTCCTGCTGACTGGATTCGCCATTACCAAGTTGCCGATCGAAAAGCTGCTGGGTAGGAGGTGAGATATGAACGGGAATATGTTGACCCAACGGGTTCTGCACGAAATCTATTGGCATGCCCGCAGCATTTATCCAAAGGAATGCTGCGGGTTCGTGCTCGCCGATGCGGCTGTGTCAGCATGCCGGGGCGCGGCATCCAGATCCTCGCCCTCGACCGCCTGGCCGACTACCCCGGCTGAACGCCGTGCCCTGCGGTGCCGGCCAGGCCCTGGCCGGCCCGTTCCAGGTGGCGCCACAACCACCCCGGCAACACCTGCGGGTCAAGGCTGTCGATCAGGTTCTTCAGGGTCAGGCCCAGTTCGGTATCGCCCTCGATCACCAGGCGCCGGCGGAAGAACAAGGTATCCGGGTCTTCCTGGCGGCTGGCCAGCAGCAGGAACTCGCACCAGTTGCCGCGGATGCTGACATCGGCCCGGGCCCGCCGGGCGATGTGCAGGCCATCGCGCTGGCGCGTCAGGTACCAGGTCAGGTCCAGGTCGCTGATGCGCAGGCACAACCAGCGCCCGCGCAACAGGTCGAACTCGCCCTCGGCCAGGGGCTCGGCCAGGCAGCGGTTGAGCGCCTGCTCCAGGGCCAGGCGCTGGAGGCCGAACGGCACCCGGCGCAGCAACGGCAAGATCCGGTCGGCACCCTTGAGGGCACCTCTAAAAACTACCTGCGTTGCCATCGCTGCGTTAAAAACCGGCTCAACATGCTCATTCACTTCAGGTGAACTGCGCTTTTTCGCCGGTTCTTGCCTTGCGCTGGCGGCCTCGCCTACGTTTTTAGCGGCACCCTTGAGCAGCCATTGCGTGGGTTTCAGCACAGTCCCGCCTCCTCGGCCCGCAACATGCCCGCCTGGCCATGCCAGTAACCATTGCAGCCATCCACGCACAGCGGTGGCGCCTCGCCCTGGCAGACCCGGGCGAAGGCCTCCACCACCTGGACCATGCCTTCCGCCCGGGGGCTCAGGCGCAACAGGTCGGCACCACAGGCCACCAGCCCCGGGTAATCGGCCAGCAGGTTGGTGACCTCGGCCGACAGGGTCTGGATGCCATTGAGGGTGAACAGCGCCTGGCCTTCCTGGCTGCTCAGGGCCAGGCCATCGGGGTAGTTGATGCAGCAGAACTGGCAGTCGTCCTTGGGGCGGTTTTCCGCGCGGGCGGTGAAGCAACGCGCCGAGTAGGCCAGCGGCAGGTGGCCGTAGGCGAACACCTCGACCTCGGGCAAGGCCCGGCCCAGCCCGGCAACTTGCTCGAGCACGGCGCGCACCAGGGCCGCGGAGCATTCCACCGGCGGCACCCAACGGATCATCCCGCAGTCCTGCAGCTTGGCCAGGGCGTGGCCGTTGTACAGGTTCAGTGCCGGGCCGGCCACGAACGGCAGTTGGCGCTCGGCCAGGAACTGCACCGCGCCCATGTCGTTGGCCTCCACCAGGAACTGGCCGTTGTCGCACAGGCGGCGCAGGCTCGACAGCTCGGAGGCGGCCTCGATCAGGGCCAGGCCCGACAGCACGATCTGCGCCGCACCGGCCTGCTGCAGCTCGCGCCCCAGGCCCAGCCACTGGTCCAGGTTGAGCACCCGGCGCTTGGAGCACACGGTTTCCCCCAGGTAGATCACATCCAGCGCCAGGCTGGCCATCTGTTCGTAGAATCGCGCCAAGCGCTCCTTGTCCCAGTAGTAGAGGACGGGTCCCAGGCTGAGCTTCATCGGTAGTCCCTCATTGCCATGCACGGTGGTAGGCGCCCAGGGTGGTCTGGCTGCCTTCGGAAAGCCCGGCCAGCACATGCCGCCACTGGTCCTTGACCGCGAAACGCTCGGGCGCCCGGCGATGGGCATCCAGCGCGGCGCGCCAGACCCGGGTGACCTGCTCGACATAGGCCGGGCTGCGCTGGCGCCCTTCGATCTTCACCGCCTGCACGCCGATCGCCGCCAACTCCGGCAGCAGGTCGAGGGTGTCGAGGCTGGTGGGTTCCTCCAGGGCATGGAAGCGCTTGCCGCCGACCATGAACCGGCCCTTGCACAGGGTCGGGTAGCCGGCCGGTTCTTCAGGCCCGTAGCGGTCGATCAGCACCTCGCTCAGGCGGGCGCTCAAGCCCTCGGCGTCCTCGCTCCAGCGCACCGCCTTGGCCGGCGAGCAGACCCCGCACAGGTTCGGCGACTCGCCCGTGATGTAGGACGACAGGTGGCAACGGCCCTCGGCCATGATGCACAGGCTGCCGAAGGCGAACACCTCGATGGGCACCGCGCTGTTGACCGCCACCTGGCGCACCTGGGCCAGGGACAGCACCCGGGGCAACACCGCGCGACGGATGTTGTAGTGCTGGGAGTAGAACGCCAGGGCGCTGGCGTTGGTGGCCGAGCCTTGCACCGACAGGTGCAGGCTCAGGTGCGGATGGCGCTCGGTGGCGTAGCCCAGGACTCCGGGATCGGCGGCGATCAAGGCATCCACGCCATGGTCGGCGGCGCGGTCCACCGCCCGTTGCCAGCGCTCCCAGCCCTGGGGCTGGGGGTAGGTGTTGACCGCCACATAGAGCTGGCGCTGGTGTTGGCGGATATGGGCGACGGCGGCGTCGAACTGCTTGTCGTCCATGTTCAGCCCGGCGAAGCTGCGGGCATTGGTGTCATCGCGAAAACCGACGTAGACCGCGTCGGCGCCTTGGCGTACCGCGGCCTTGAGTGCAGGCAGGTTGCCTGCCGGGCAGACCAGTTGCATGGGCATTCCTCTTCAAAGAACCTGCTGCCCCCACCTTTCGTGCAGACCGCCAGCAGGCCCGGAGCGCTGGAAAAAAAGCGCTGCCAGTCTAGCCAGCGCGCCCGGCAGGACCTTGACGATAATCAAGAGCGCTCACTGCATCCGCTCGGCGAACGAGAGGAACTGCACCGGGTCGTCCTGGCGCAGTTGCCGCTGGCACTCCACCAGCGCCAGGGACAGCAGCGCATGGCCGGCGGCCTGCAACAGGTCGGACCAGGGCCTGTCCGGAACTGTCGATCTCGAAGGTGCGGGTATCGCGGATGGTCAGCGCGGCTGAGGTTCATGGATACAAGGGTGCGTTACGCCAAATGGCCATGGCCTGGGCGTCCTGTAGGCGGGGAATCGGCTGTGGGCCCACGCCTGGACCCGAAGCCCCGGCGGCCCCCCCCGCCTTGGAAGTACTTCCGGGGGGCGGCTCAGGGCGCCAGGCGCTGGCGCCGCCACTGGCCATCCTGGCGCCGGTAGTCGAGACGGTCGTGCAGGCGGTCGGCCCGGCCCTGCCAGAACTCCAGGCGCTCGGGCTGCAGGCAATAGCCTCCCCAATGCGCGGGCCGGTGCAGGGGTTCCTCGACGAAACGGCGGATGGTCTGGGCCAGCAGTGCCTGCAACTCATCGCGATCGGCCAGCGGCCGGCTCTGGGGTGAGGCCCAGGCGCCGAGGCGGCTGGCCAGGGGCCGGGAGTCGAAATAGGCGTCGGACAGCTCGTCCGCCAGGCGCGCCACCGGACCCTCGATCCGCACCTGACGCTCCAGGGCCGGCCAGAAGAAGGTCATGGCGGCCTGGGGGTTGGCCGCCAGCTCCAGGCCCTTGGCACTCTGGTAATTGCCGAAGAAGGTGAACCCCTCAGCGCTCACCCCCTTGAGCAGCAATACCCGGCCATGGGGCCGGCCCTGGCTGTCCACCGTCGCCAGGTGCATGCTGTTGGCCTCCACGGGAGCGCTCTCGGTTGCCCGTGCCTGCTCCAGCCACTGGCCGAACAGCAGCAGCGGATCGTCCGGCGCCTGCTCTTCGTGCAGGCCACCTAGGGTGTAGTTACGGCGCATCTGGGCAAGGGCCAGCGGCATGGCGGTGATCTCCTGGTAAGTGCCGCGCAGTCTGTAAGCAGCGCCACCTGCGCACCTTGACCGTCATCAACGCCGCTGGCGCTACTTGAGCCGCAAGCGCCTGGCCAGCTTGTGCAGGTTGCTCGGGTCCACCGCCAGCAGCCGCGCCGCAGCGGCCCAGTTGTCGCCGCTCAGGCGCAAGGCCTGGACGATGCACTGGCGCTGGCAGGCATCCACCGCATCCCCCAGGGAGGTCAAGGGCAAGCCCGGGGCCGCCGGCTGCTCGGGCACCGGCGGCGACGCCGGGGTGCTGTCCAGGTCCAGGGCCGCAGGCTCCAGGGTGATGATCAGGCTGCGGCTGCCATCGCGGCTGAGCTGCTTGAGCGCGGCCCGGCCGATCACGTGTTCCAGTTCGCGCACGTTGCCCGGCCAGCGGTAGCCCAGCAGCGCCCGCTCGGCCGCCGCCGACAGGCGCAGCCCGCGCAAGCCCAAGCGGGTGCGGTTGAGTTCGAGAAAGTGCCCGGCGATCAGCAGCACATCGTGGCCACGCTCGCGCAGCGGCGGGATCGGCACCGGGTACACCGACAAGCGGTGATAGAGGTCGGCGCGGAACAGGCCGTCGCGGATGCTGTCGGGCAAGTGCCGGTTGGTGGCGGCGATGATGCGCACATCGACGTGCAGCGGCTTGTCCGCCCCCAGCCGTTGGATCTCGCCATTCTGCAAGGTGCGCAACAGCTTGGCCTGGACGCTCAGGGGCAGCTCGCCCACCTCGTCGAGGAATAGCGTGCCGCCATTGGCCGCGTCGAAGCGCCCGGCGCGATCGCTGGTGGCACCGGAGAACGCCCCTTTGACATGGCCGAACAGCTCGCTCTCGGCCAGGGATTCGGGCAAGGCCGCGCAGTTGACCTGCACCAGAGGCTTGTGGCTGCGCCGCGACAGGCGATGCAGGCGCCGGGCGAACAGTTCCTTGCCGACCCCGGTCTCGCCCAACAGCAACACCGGCAGCTCGGCGTCGGCCAGCACGTCCAGCTCGTTGAGCAACTGGTGCAACACATCGCTCTGGCCGAGGATCTCGCCCTCCTCCACGGGCCGCCGCATATCCACGGGGCCGCTGCGGGACAAGCGCAGGCTGCGGTTCTCCTGCTCCAGGCGGGTGACGCGCACGGCCGCTTCGATCTGCAGGGTGCAGCGCTTGAGCTCGTCCCGGGCGGCATCGTCGAAAGTGCCGGCCTGCAAGGCATCGAGGGTGATCGCGCCCCAGATCCGGCCTTCGATATAGAGGCTCACGCCCATGCAGTCGTGCACGGCCAAGGGTTCGCTGACGGCGGTATCGAGCAGGCCGTCGTAAGGGTCCGGCAAGCGGCTGTCGGGTTCGAACCAGGTCGGCTCGCGCGAGGCCATGATCGCCGCCAGCCGGGGGTGCTGGGCAATCACGAAGCGCCGCCCGAGGGCCTCGTGCACCAGGCCGACGGTGGCCAGCGGCCGCAGGCTGTCGTCCTCCAGGCGCAACAGGCCGACCGCACCGCAACGAAAGTATTCGCGCAGGGTCTGCACCAGTCGTTGCAACCGCACGGCATTGGGCAACTCGACGATCAGGTCGGCGGCCAGGCTTTCTCGCAGCATGGTGATCCTCACCCTCTATGGTCATATCTACCCAGGGAAATCGCGGTGGATTTCACCATAGTCCCGGAAACGGCCATTGATTTCGGGCAATCAAAGCTGGCATGGGCGATGCACTCACCCGGCAGGACCCACACCACCCAGGAATCTCCTGATGAACCCGACACTGTCCCAAAGCGAACTCATCGAACACATCCTGTCGCGCTTTCACGACCGCCACCGTGAGCAACTGCCGGAACTGATCCGCCTGGCCCGCCGGGTGGAACAGGTGCATGCCGGCGACAGCCACTGCCCCGAAGGCCTGGCCGACCATTTGCAGGACATGCAACAGGAACTGGAAAGCCACATGCTCAAGGAGGAACAGGTGCTGTTCCCGCTGCTGCAACGGGGCATGGGCCGCCAGGCCGGCGCACCGATCCACGTGATGCGCCTGGAGCACGACCAGCACGGCGAGGCCCTGGAGCGGTTAATGCAACTGACGGGGCAGATCACCACTCCAGAGGCCGCCTGCAACACCTGGCGCACCCTGTACAGCGGCCTGCAGGAATTTCGCGACGACTTGCTGGAGCACATCCAACTGGAAAACGACCTGCTGTTCACCCGGGCCCTGCAATAGCCCGCGCCCCTCCCGGTCCGGCCCGCTCCCAGGTGGAAACAGGCCGGCCCGCGTCGGTCAATGCCAATAGAACATGGCCTTGGCCAGGATCACGATCAACACCATATGCCCGAGGATACTGCGGCGGATGCCCAGCGCCCGGGCCTCGCTCAAGCGTCCGCCGAGCAGCCAGAACGCCAGCAGGAGGTAGTGGCCGATGATGCTCAGGGCCAGGATGATCTTCAGCCCCAGCAAGCTGGCGAAGGTACTGCCCAGCGGATGCGCCAGGGCCAGGCGGTGGTGCCAGGCCAGGCCGATGCCGGCGCCATAGAGCAACAGCACCACGCCATGCAGGACCTTGCGCGAGCGCACCGACAGCGCCTGGTCGACCCCGGCCTGGGCCGCGGCCGGTACCTGGCGGCGCACCGCCGGCCAGATGAGCAGCTCGAAGAACAGCGTGCCGATGAACGCGATGGCCGCCAGCAGGTGGATCAGCAACAGATAGGGATAGAACATCCTGGACTCTCCCGGACCTTAACCTGGTTGGCCGTCGACCCGTGGCTGCAGCAGCATCGGTCCGTAGCGCCAGGCATACAGGGCGAAGGCCAGGGCCCAGCACGCGCCCGCCAGCCACAACCCGGCCTGGGGCAGCCAGGGCACCAGCAGTACCCGGCCGACGCCGGCCAGATTGATCAGGATGAAGGCCAGGGTCATCCCCGCCGGTGTCTGCAAGGGCCGCCCGGTATGGCCGAGGCTGACCCGGGCGATCATCGCCAGGATCAATCCGGCCATGGCGCCGATGGTCAGGCAGTGCACCGCCAGGCTCGGGTTCAGCGCCACCCCGTCATGCCACAGGGCCATGCCCAGGCAGGCCAGCGCCAGCCAGGCATAGGCCAGGTGCAACGACCATAGCAGCGGTACCTGCCACAGGCCGCGATCATGCCAGCGCCACAGGCGTACCAGGTGCCCGAGCGCCAGGAAGGCGAACAACAGGCCCAGCCAGGGCCTCGGGGCCAGGGCCAGCCCAGCGGCATACAGCAGCGCCACCAGGGCCGAACCGCCCAGCAACAGCCAGTCGAGCCAGGGCCAGGGCGCCACCGCCTCGGCCCGCCCCAGCCCGCGCTGGGTGAAGAACGGAATCACCCGGCCGCCGATCAGGCCCATGATCGCCGCCACCAGCCAGATGCCGGCCAGCACCGCCTGGCGCTGCCAGCCCTCATCGCCACGCACCAGGCCGCACACCGCCAGGCCATCCACCGCCGTCAGCAACAGCAGGACCAGCACCAGCGGATAGTTGCGCTGCTGGCGCACCCGCCACAGGGTCCGCGCCATGACTAGCGCCACCAGCAATGGAAAGCCCAGCTCCAGCGGCGCCAGCAGCGGCCAGGGCAGGTCCGCCAACCAGGCTACCCGGGCGGCCAGCCACAACAGCGCCAGGCCCGCCAGCGGCTTGCCGGACAGGCCCGGCTGGCCGGTCCAGGTCTGCACCGCGGTGAGCAGGAAGCCGGCGATGATCGCCAGGCCGAAACCGAATACCAGTTCGTGGCGGTGCCAGGCCAGCCAGCCGCCCGCGGGCTCCCAACTGCCCAGCACGCCCTGCAGCGCCGCCAGCCACAGCGGTATCGCCAGCAGCGCGAGGACGCAGCCGGCGAGGAACAGCGGACGGAACGCCAGGCGCAACAACGGCGCTACGGCCAGGGCCTTACGGCGATCAAGTACTTGCATCGAGCCACTCCTTACCTTGTTGCCGGTGCTATCCACGACGAAGCGAAGCCCGGCGTCACCTTCTGCCATTCACCGACCGTCGCCGCTGCGCCACGTCAACGAAGCAGTCGATGGGCCGGTCGACGACAGCGGCGAACTGGCTGTCCAGGTTGATAGTGCAAGGGGCGTGCCCTGTGCGCGGGCGCGGCTGGCCGGCGCCCTGCCGCCAATGACGGGGTAAAAACAACCCGTTCATGGTCATTGCAACCCTAGTTACCAGGGTCATTTAAACCCTGCCGCCATTCAGGTCGAGGGTGCGCGGGCGTCCAGGGGCAGGTCCGGGCCTTGCTCGGCAAAGCTATCCCGCGTTCCTGGAGTTCCCATGAAAAACATCGTCCAGCCCCTGGCCTGGTTCTGCATCCTCAGCGCCCGGGTGGCGACCGCCAGCGGTATTTCCCTGAGAACCTGTTCACGCTCTAGCGAGCGACGCTCAGGCAAGGCAGAAATGGCTGAGAAAGCGCAATTTATGGCCCTAAATGAGCATTTCGAAGCCACTTTTAACGCCGCATGAGTTAAGCGCAGCAGATCGTGAACAGGTTCCGAGCCTGGTCTGAACTCCTGAACGACGAGCAGCTCGACGAGTTGATGGCCACCAGCCAGCTGCTCAGCGTCGACAAGGGCGAGCCGCTGTTCCACCAGGGCGAAACCGCCGATGCGTTCTATTTCGTCATCGCCGGGACGGTGAAGATCTACCGCCTGACCCCGAACGGCCAGGAGAAGGTCTTCGAGGTGATCGGGCCGACGCACTGAATTGTCATCAACCGCGAAGCCCGATCATCTTCAACGGCCTGGCATTGGACTTACTTGGTCAAGGTCTTGTGGTCTGCTCGTCCAGGTAGTTGAAATGGTCGCGTAGATCGTTCAGGAGCCTGAGTACCAGTGTGGGTGCTTCGAGCGTTTCCAGCACAACGGGAAGTATTTGAATCGACTTGAAACCAGGTGTCAGGCTGATACCCGGCTCCAATACGCGCAGGCATGAATGTGGTTTGAGGTGGCGGTCCGATCCTTGACGAAGGCCTCACGTACCGAGTGGAGCATCGCCAGTGCCTGCTGTGCCGGGTCTTGACGTTGCACCACGCCAATGTTGCGCACAGGACAATAATTATTTGCGCCCGAGGGAATTGATAGGAACCTAACGAAAGGCGCATGCTAGAGGGCTTGCCATGGGCTTATATCATTCCGAATGATAGTTACCTTTGCTTCATTCGATTCGTGAGATACAAACCCGCCGAGCATCATCCGCCCATCTCAAATTACCTTGGCGGATGTACCCATGGACCAGTCAGTCAAACTCTTAAGTTTTCCACTAGCCGCGCTCGCCGTGCTGGTGTTGAGCGCCTGCGGCAAGGCTCCACAGACCGCCTCCGCCCCAGCGGCAGCCAAGGTCAGCGTGGCCAAGGTGCTGGAGCAACCCGTCAACGAATGGGATGAGTTCACCGGGCGCCTGGAGGCCCCGGAAACCGTCGAGATCCGCCCACGGGTCTCGGGCCAGATCGACCAGGTGGCGTTCACCGAAGGCGCCCTGGTGAAAAAAGGCGACCTGCTGTTCCAGATCGACCCCCGGCCGTTCCAGGCCGAAGTGCGTCGCCTGGAAGCCCAGCTGCAACAGGCCCGGGCCACCGCGACCCGCAGCGCCAACGAAGCCCAGCGTGGCCAGCGCCTGCTGACCAGCAACGCGATTTCCGCCGAGCTGGCCGACACCCGCACCAGCGCCGCCCAGGAAGCCCGGGCCGGGGTCGACGCGATCCAGGCGCAACTGGACCTGGCCAAGCTCAACCTCAGCTTCACCCGCGTCGTCGCGCCCATCAGCGGCCGGGTCAGCCGTGCGCAGATCACCGCCGGCAACCTGGTGACCGCCGACGTCACCGCGCTGACCAGCGTGGTCTCCACCGACAAGGTCTACGCCTACTTCGACGCCGACGAGCGCGTGTACCTCAAGTACACCCAGCTTGCCCGCCAGGGCCAGCGCGGCCAGAGCACCCCGGTGTACCTGGGCCTGTCCAACGAGGACGGCCACCCGCACCTGGGCCAGATGAACTTCGTCGACAACCAGGTCAACCCCAAGACCGGCACCATCCGTGGCCGCGCGGTGTTCGACAACAGCGATGGCAGCTACACCCCGGGCCTCTACGCCCGGCTCAAGCTGGTGGGCAGCGGCACTTACTCGGCGATGCTGATCAACGACGAAGCCGTGGGCACCGACCTGGGCAAGAAGTTCGTGCTGGTGATGGACGCCGATAACAAGCCGGCCTACCGCGCCGTCGAACTGGGGCCGAAGATCGAAGGCCTGCGCATCGTGCGCAACGGTTTGAGCAAGGACGACACCATCATCGTCAAGGGCCTGCAACGGGCACGCCCGGGGGCACCGGTCACGCCTGAAGTGATCCCCATGGCCAGCAAGGAAACCCTCGCTGCCCTGGCCCAACAACGCCAAGCACTGGAAGCCAGCAACCTGCAGCAGGTCACCCCTGCCAAGCCGGCTGTGGCCGTGAAACTCGCCGCCGCGACTCCGCGCGGTTAAGGGACGACTCTCAAGATGAATTTTTCCCAATTCTTCATATCAAGGCCGATCTTCGCAGCGGTGCTATCGCTGCTGATCCTGATCGCCGGCGCCATCTCGCTGTTCCAGCTCCCCATCAGCGAATACCCGGAAGTGGTGCCGCCGACCGTGGTGGTACGCGCCAACTTCCCGGGGGCCAACCCCAAGGTGATCGGTGAAACCGTAGCCGCGCCGCTGGAGCAGGCCATCACCGGGGTCGAGAACATGCTCTACATGTCCTCGCAATCCACCGCCGACGGCAAGATCACCCTGACCGTGACCTTCGCCCTGGGCACCGACCTGGACAATGCCCAGGTCCAGGTGCAGAACCGCGTGACCCGGACCCTGCCCAAGCTGCCGGAGGAAGTGACGCGCATCGGCATCACCGTGGACAAGGCCTCCCCCGACCTGACCATGGTGGTGCACCTGACCTCGCCGGACAAACGCTACGACATGCTCTACCTGTCCAACTACGCCATCCTCAACATCAAGGACGAGCTGGCGCGCCTGGGTGGCGTGGGCGACGTGCAGCTGTTCGGCATGGGCGACTACTCGCTGCGCGTGTGGCTGGACCCGAACAAGACCGCTTCGCGCAATCTGACCGCCACCGACGTGGTCAGCGCGATTCGTGAACAGAACCGCCAGGTCGCCGCCGGTGCCCTGGGCGCGCCACCTGCGCCCAACGCCACCAGCTTCCAGCTGTCGGTCAACACCCAGGGCCGCCTGGTCACCGAGGAAGAGTTCGAGAACATCATCATTCGTTCCGGCGAAGACGGCGAGATCACCCGCCTGAAGGACATCGCCCGGGTCGAGCTGGGGTCGAGCCAGTACGCCCTGCGCTCGCTGCTGGACAACCAGCCGGCGGTGGCGATCCCGATCTTCCAGCGTCCGGGCTCCAATGCCATCGAGATTTCCAACGAAGTGCGGGCCAAGATGGCCGAGCTCAAGCAGAACTTCCCCGAAGGCATGGACTTCAGCATCGTCTATGACCCGACCATCTTCGTCCGTGGCTCCATCGAGGCAGTGGTGCATACCCTGTTCGAAGCCCTGGTGCTGGTGGTACTGGTAGTGATCCTGTTCCTGCAGACCTGGCGTGCCTCGATCATCCCGCTGGTGGCCGTACCGGTCTCGCTGATCGGCACCTTCGCGGTGATGCACATGTTCGGCTTCTCGCTCAACGCGCTGTCGCTGTTCGGCCTGGTACTGGCCATCGGCATCGTGGTGGACGACGCCATCGTGGTGGTGGAGAACGTCGAACGTAACATCGGCCTGGGCCTGAACCCGGTGGAAGCCACCCAGCGCGCCATGCGCGAGGTGACCGGCCCGATCATCGCCACCGCCCTGGTGCTGTGCGCGGTGTTCGTGCCCGCGGCCTTCATCAGCGGCCTGACCGGACAGTTCTACAAGCAGTTCGCCCTGACCATCGCCATTTCCACGGTGATCTCGGCCTTCAACTCCCTGACCCTGTCCCCGGCCCTGGCGGCAGTGCTGCTCAAGGAACACCACGCGCCCAAGGACCGTTTCTCGCTGTTCCTCGACAAGCTGCTGGGTGGCTGGCTGTTCAAGCCGTTCAACCGCTTCTTCGAGCGCGCCAGCAACGGCTACGTCGGCACTGTGCGCCGGGTCATCCGTGGCAGCGGCATCGCCCTGTTCCTGTATGCCGGCCTGATGGTCCTGACCTGGTTCGGCTTCGCCCACACGCCCACCGGCTTCGTTCCGGCCCAGGACAAGCAGTACCTGGTGGCCTTCGCCCAGTTGCCGGATGCGGCGAGCCTGGATCGCACCGAGGACGTGATCAAGCGCATGTCCGACATCGCCCTGAAACAGCCGGGCGTGGAAAGCGCCGTGGCCTTCCCCGGCCTGTCGATCAACGGCTTCACCAACAGCCCGAACAACGGCATCGTCTTCGTCACCTTGAAGCCCTTTGAGGAGCGCAAGGACCCGAGCATGTCCGCCGGCGCCATCGCCGGGGCCCTGAACGGCAAGTACGCTGATATCCAGGATGCCTACATGGCGATCTTCCCACCGCCACCGGTACAGGGCCTGGGCACCATCGGCGGGTTCCGCCTGCAGGTCGAGGACCGTGGTGGCCTGGGCTACGAGGACCTGTACAAGGAAGTGCAGAACGTCATCGCCAAGAGCCGCAGCGTGCCGGAACTGGCCGGGCTGTTCACCAGCTACCAGGTCAACGTGCCCCAAGTGGACGCGGCCATCGACCGGGAAAAGGCCAAGACCCACGGCGTGGCGATCTCGGACATCTTCGACACCCTGCAGATCTACCTGGGCTCGCTGTATGCCAACGACTTCAACCGCTTCGGACGCACCTACCAGGTCAACGTCCAGGCCGAGCAGCAGTTCCGCCTGGAAGCCGAGCAGATCGGCCAGCTCAAGGTGCGCAACAACAAGGGCGAGATGATCCCCTTGGCGACCTTCATCAAGGTCAGCGACACCGCAGGTCCCGACCGGGTCATGCACTACAACGGCTTCGTCACCGCCGAGATCAACGGCGCGGCAGCCCCGGGCTACAGCTCCGGCCAGGCCCAGGCGGCGATCGAGAAACTGCTCAAGGAAGAACTGCCCAACGGCATGACCTACGAATGGACCGAGTTGACCTACCAACAGATCCTGGCTGGCAACACTGCGCTGTTCGTGTTCCCGCTGTGCGTACTGCTGGCCTTCCTGGTGCTGGCCGCCCAGTACGAAAGCTGGAGCCTGCCGCTGGCGGTGATCCTGATCGTGCCCATGACCCTGCTGTCGGCCATTGCCGGGGTGATCCTCTCCGGTGGCGACAACAACATCTTCACCCAGATCGGCTTGATCGTACTGGTGGGCCTGGCGTGCAAGAACGCGATCCTGATCGTCGAGTTCGCCAAGGACAAGCAAGAGGAAGGACTGGACCCGCTGGCCGCGGTACTGGAAGCCTGCCGCCTGCGCCTGCGGCCGATCCTGATGACCTCCTTCGCCTTCATCATGGGCGTGGTGCCCCTGGTGATCTCCAGCGGCGCGGGTGCGGAAATGCGTCATGCCATGGGTGTGGCGGTGTTCTCCGGGATGCTCGGGGTGACCTTCTTCGGCCTCCTGCTGACCCCGGTGTTCTATGTCCTGATCCGCAACTACGTGGAGCGCAGCGAGGCCCGCAAGGCCGCCCGCGCCCTGCAACTGGAGATGCAACAATGAGTTCGAAAGTCTTCCTGCCGAGCCTGCTGGTACTGGCCCTGAGTGCCTGTGCCGTAGGCCCGGACTACCAGACCCCGAGCACCGAGGCGGCGCACATCGGCGCCGCCGGCGACAGCGCTGCGGGCCAGAAGAATTTCGATCGCGCGCGCTTCGAAGGCATCTGGTGGCAGCAGTTCGACGATCCGACGCTCAACCAGCTGGTGAGCCAGTCGCTTGAGGGCAACCGTGAGCTGCGGGTGGCCTTCGCCCGCCTGCGGGCCGCCCGGGCGATCCGCGATGACGCCAGCAACGACGCCATGCCGACCATCACCAGCCGCGCCAGCAGCAACCTGGGCAAGGGCCAGGTGCCCGGCCAGACCAGCAAGCGGGTCAATAGCGAGCGCTACGACCTGGGGCTGGACATGGCCTGGGAGCTGGACCTGTTCGGCCGTATCCAGCGCAACCTGGAAGCCACCGAAGCCGACCAGCAAGCCGCCGAGGCCGACCTCTACCAGTTGCAGGTGACCATGATCGCCGAGCTGGTGGATGCCTACGGCCAGCTGCGTGGCGCACAACTGCGGGAAAAGATCGCCCTGGCCAACCTGGACAACCAGAAGGCCTCGCGCAAGATCACCGAAAGCCTGCGCGACGCCGGAGTGGGCGACCAGCTGGACGTGGTCCGCGCCGATGCGCGCCTGGCCGCGGTGGAGGCCAGCGTGCCGCAACTGCAGGCCGAGCAGGTACGCCAGCGCAACCGCATCGCCACCCTGCTGGGCGAGCGTCCGGACAAGCTCAGCGTCGACCTTTCGCCCGCGCAGTTGCCGGCCATCGCCAAGGCCTTGCCGATCGGCGATCCGGGCGAGCTGCTGCAGCGCCGGCCGGACATCCTCAGCGCCGAACGCAAGCTGGCCGCCGCCACCGCGCGAATCGGCGTGGCCAAGGCCGATCTGTTCCCGAGGGTCAGCCTCAGTGGTTTCCTCGGCTTCACCGCCGGACGTGGCTCGCAGATCGGTTCCTCGGCGGCCAATGCCTGGGCCCTGGGCCCGAGCATCACCTGGGCCGCCTTCGACCTGGGCAGCGTGCGGGCGCGCCTGCGCGGCGCCGACGCCAATGCCGACGGCGCCCTGGCCAACTATGAGCAGCAGGTGCTGCTGGCCCTGGAAGAATCGGAGAATGCCTTCAGCGACTACGGCAAGCGCCAGCAGCGCCTGCTCTCGCTGATCCGCCAGAGCGAGTCCAGCCGCGCCGCCGCCGACCTGGCCGAGATCCGCTATCGCGAAGGCACCGTGGACTTCCTGGTGCTGCTGGACGCCCAGCGCGAGCGCCTGGCCGCCGAAGACTCCCAGGCCCAGGCCGAAGTCGAGCTGTACCGCGGCATCGTCGCCATCTACAAGGCCCTGGGCGGTGGCTGGCAACCCGAGACGCTGGCCAGCAACTAAAGAATTGCAACGCGCTCCTTTGGTTGGCCGCAACCAACCAATGTTTGGCCCCGTGGATCATTCGGTCGCGGGGCCTTTTTTTGCCCGGATACCGACCTGCCGCCACGCAAGGCTGCGCCCGGCCGGGGCGGCATACCGATGCCGCAGGGGCAGGCGCTTGCACCCGCTGAAGATCGCCAAGCAAGGTCCTGCGGACCTTCGTGCAGCCTCGCCGATGGCTCGACAGCGGCTACACGGCGAAGAATCGCCGATAGAGGAGATCGATCAACCAGTCGGCCATTACGATTGGACAGCCACCCGGCCCGCTCCTAACCTGCGCTCGCCTCGTAGTCGCCCAGGCCCTTGTCCCCATGATCGTGCGTCCCAAACCGAACCTGATCGCCCTGCTCTTCGCCCTCAAGGGCTCGATCGCCAAGCGCATCGCCCTGCGCTGCGCCCTGGTGACCCTGCTGGCCTCGGTCATAGTGCTGGTGGAAACCTTGCAGCCCAGCTACTTCTCCAGGGTCAGCGCCACGCCGTTTACCCTGCTGGGGCTGTCGTTGTCGATCTTCATGAGCTTTCGCAACAACGCCTGCTATGACCGCTGGTGGGAAGGCCGCAAGCAACTGGGGCAGTTGGCCATCGAGGTGCGCTCGCTGATCCGCGAGAGCCTGGTGCTCGAAGGCCATCGCGAACGTGAAGGCTTGCTGCGTGACCTCTGTGGTTTCGCCCACAGCCTGGTCGCCCGGCTGCGCCACGAGGACGAGGCCAGTGCCCTGGCGCCCTGGGCCCAGGCGCCCGTGGACCGGCAGCACCCGAACCTGACCGACGCCCAGTTGCAGCACATCGGCCGGCGCTGCTCGCACTGGGCACGGCAAGGGCTGATCAGCGAATGGCGCTATACCCAGCTGGAAACTCGCCTGGTCAGCCTGAGCCTGGTTCAAGCCGCCTGCGAAAGGATCCAGAACACCCCGCTGCCCTTCCCCTACACTTTGCTGTTGCACCGCACCATCTACCTGTTCTGCATCCTCCTGCCTTTTGCCATGGCCGAACCCCTGGGCTGGCTGACGCCGCTCTTCACCGCCATCGTCAGCTACACCTTCCTGGGCCTGGACGAGATCGGCGACGACCTCGAAAACCCCTTCGGCTACGACGACAACGACCTGCCCTGCAGTGCCCTGCTGCGCGGCCTGGAGCGCGAAATGCTGGCGGCGTTGGGTGAACCGCAACTGCCACCGCCGCTGGAACCCCGGGAATACGTGCTGACCTGATCCCGGGTTTGACTCGGGCCGGTTCCTGGTCGAAGCTTGCTCCCTCTTCAAGTCGCCAATTTCCCGTGCCCATGACCCGAGTCCGCCGCTACCTGCTGATCAGCCTGCCCATCGTCATCCTCCTGGTCCTGACCTGGTCGTTCTGGCGCAGCGCTCCACCGGCGGTGCCGGATGCCATCAGGCACGGCTACGGCCAGGCGCTGGAGAAGGCGCGCAACGGTCAACCCGGTGCGGCCAGGGTGCTCTACCAGCAACTGGGCCGTCCGGATCTCGACGACCAGCAACGTATCCGCCTGCTGGCGGTGCTGCCCAACTACCCCAGCCCCCAGGCCTTGAAACTGGCCGACGCCGACCTGCAGCACCCTTCGCCCGAAGTGCGCAAGGCGGCCATCAAGAGCGTGCTCGGCCTGGTGCCCAGCGGCAAGCGCAGCCTGCTGCTGGGACCTCTGCTGAGCGATGCGGAGCAAAGCGTGCGCTTCGCCGCGGTGGACGCCCTGCTGGGCCTGTCCCCGGACGACCAGGGCCTGTACTTCGGCCCGCTGCAACAGGTGATCGACGAATACACCCAGGTGCTCAGGACCCGTGGCGATAATGTCGAGGCCCAGTACCAGCTGGCGCGCCTGTACCTGCACAACGCCGACCTGGCCAGGGCCCAGCAGACCCTGGAGCAGGCACTGAAACTGGCGCCGGACAACCTGCAGGCGGTGGTCTTGCAGATCGAGGTGCTGGACAAGCAGGGCCAGAGCGAGGCGGCCCGCCAGTTGCTGGCCAAGCAGCTGCAGGCCCAGCAGGACTCGGCCTACCTGCAGCACGCCCTGGGGCTGTGGCTGCTACAGCACGGCCAGGGTGAGTTCGCCCTGCTGGGCCTGGCCCGGGCAGTGGAACTGGAGCCGAACAATGCCGCCTACCGCTACGACCTGGCCACTACCCTGCACAGCCAGCAGGAACTGGAAGCCGCGCAGAAACAGCTGGAGGAAATCGTCCAGCGCCAACCCTACAACCGCAAGGCGCGGGTGTTGCTGATCAGCTATTGGAAGGAAAGCGGCCAGTTGCAGAATGTCCAGGTGCTGCTGGCCCAGCTGGAACAGCAGAACCCCGACGACCCGGCCCTGCAGCAGGGCCTCTGAGCCTTCGCCGCTGCGCGAGGCGCGACAAGGCCAGCAGGACCTTCAGCGTCCCACCAGGCCACCGCGTATTGCGGCCGCTGCGCGCCCGGGCGCAGCCTTCGGCAGCGGCTACATCCGTTGTTGCCGCTGCCGAGCCCGCGAGGCTGCGACAAAGTCCACAGGACCTTCAGCGCTCGACCAGGCGAATGGTTATGGGCCTGCGCACCCGAGCCCCGGTGGCGATAAAAGGTTGAACCGCGCTGGCGGCAAACGGTCAAGTGAACAAAGCGGCATCGCGGCCCGCGGGCCGCCACCGATCGAACTCATTGCGAGGGGATTGCTTGATCACTTCATCTACGTTGCTCAGCGAAAAGGCCGGCACCGGCATCGAAGGCCTGGACGACATTCTCAACGGCGGCCTGTCGCGCAGCCACGTGTTCCTGCTGGAGGGCGAACCCGGCACCGGCAAGACCACTATCGCCCTGCACTTCCTGCGGGCCGGGGCCCAGGCCGGTGAGCGCTGCCTGTACATCACCCTGTCGGAAACCGAGCGCGAACTGCGCCAGGGCGCCCAGTCCCATGGCTGGGAGCTGGACGACAATATCCACATCTTCGAGCTGACCCCGCCGGAGAGCCTGCTCGATACCGAGCACCAGCAAAGCCTGCTGTATTCCTCTGACCTGGAATTGGGGGAAGCCACAAGGCAGATCTTCGAGGTGGTGGAACGGGTCAAACCGACCCGGGTGGTGATCGACAGCCTCTCGGAAATCCGCCTGCTGGCCCAGAATTCCCTGCGTTATCGCCGCCAGATCCTGGCGATCAAGCACTACTTCGTGCGCTACGACGCCACCGTCCTGCTGCTGGACGACCTGACCAGCGACACCCTGGACAAGACCGTGCACAGCGTGGCCCACGCAGTGATCCGATTGGAAGAACTGACGCCGGGCTACGGCTCCGAACGCCGGCGTATCCGGATAATGAAGTACCGCGGCCAGAAATACCGCGGCGGGTTCCACGACTTCACCATCCTCGGCAATGGCGTGCATGTGTTCCCGCGCCTGGTGGCGGCCGAGCACCGCAGCGGTTACCAACGCGGCACCCTGGCCAGCGGCATCGCTGAACTGGACGCCCTGCTCGGCGGCGGGATCGCCAGCGGTTCCAGCACCCTGATCCTCGGCCCGGCCGGCACCGGCAAGTCGCTGCTGGCCCTGATCTTCGCCATCGCCGCCGTGGCCCGGGGCGAGAAAGCCGCGCTGTTCATCTTCGATGAGGAACTGGGGCTCTTGTTCGAGCGCATGGGCAAGCTGGGTATCGACCTGCAAGCCTTGCACGACAGCGGCGACTTGGTGGTGGAACAGGTGGATGCTGCCGAGCTGACGCCAGGCGAGCTGTCGCACCGGGTGCGGCGCTGCGTCGGCCAGGGCCAGATCAAGACCGTGGTGATCGACAGCATCAATGGCTACCAGGCGGCGATGCCCGAGGAGAATGCCCTGATACTGCACATGCACGAGCTATTGCTGTATCTCAACCGCCAGGGCGCGGCGACCTTCCTGACCGTGGCCCAGCATGGCCTGGTGGGCGACATGCAAGCTCCGGTGGACATCACCTACCTGGCCGATACGGTGATCCTGCTGCGCTACTTCGAATCCTTGGGCAAGGTGCGCCGGGCCATATCGGTCATCAAGAAACGCACTGGCAGTCACGAATCGACCATTCGCGAATACCGCATCAGTGACCGGGGCCTGACCATCGGCGAACCCCTTGACGCCTTCCAGGGCGTATTGCGCGGCGTGCCCCACTACCACGGCGAGGACAAGCCATTGCTCAAGGACGAGGTGCCATGACCCTAGGGCCGGCCTTTTCCGAACGGGCCCTGGTGCTCACGCCCCATGGCCGCGACAGCCAACTGGCACAGAGGATGCTGAGCGAAGCCGGGGTCAGCAGCCTCGTCACCCCGCATCTGGCGGCCCTCTGCGAGGAACTGGAGCAAGGCGCGGGATTGGCGATCATTGCCGCCGAAGCCTTGCTGGGAGTCGACCTCGAGCCGCTGCGGCGTTATCTGGAGCAACAGCCGGCCTGGTCGGACCTGCCCATCGTGCTGCTGACCCGCCACGGCGGACCGGAACAGAACCCGGCCGCCAGGTTCAGCACGCCCCTGGGCAATGTCAGCTTCCTCGAGCGGCCCTTCCACCCCGCTACCCTGATCAGCCTGGTCAGCACCGCGTTGCGTGGCCGACGCCGACAATACGAGGCTCGTGACCTACTGGTCGACCTGAGCCAGAGCGAACTGCGCCTGCAACGCACCCTGGAAACCCTGGAACAGCAGGTAGAGGAGCGCACCGCGCAGCTGCGGCACAACGAAGAGGCCCTGCGCCAGTCGCAGAAGATGGAGGCCGTGGGCCAGCTCACCGGCGGTATCGCCCATGACTTCAACAACATGCTCACCGGCATCATCGGCAGCCTGGAGCTGCTGCGCCGGCGCCTGGCCCGGGGCCGGACCGAGGATCTGGACAGCCTGATCGAACTCGGGGTGACCTCGGCCAACCGCGCCGCCGGACTGACCCACCGCCTGCTGGCCTTCTCCCGGCGCCAGTCGCTGGATGCCAAGCCCGTGGAGATGAATGCCCTGGTCAGCGCCATGGGCGAGCTGCTACAACGCAGCCTCAGCGAGAACATCCAGCTGGAACTGCGCCTGGGCGAGCAGCTGTGGGTGGCCGAGGCCGACCCCAACCAGCTCGAGAGCGCCCTGCTCAACCTTGCACTCAATGCCCGCGACGCCATGCCCGACGGTGGCCAGTTGCTGGTGGAGACCTTCAATCGCCAGCTGGACCTTAGCTTCACCCAGGCCCACGACAACCTCGAGCCCGGCGACTATGTGGTGCTGCGGGTCAGCGACAACGGTTGCGGCATGCCCGAAGCCATCCTCAACCGGGTATTCGACCCCTTCTTCACCACCAAGCCCATCGGCCAGGGCACGGGCCTTGGGTTATCGATGATCTATGGCTTCAGCAAGCAGTCCCACGGCCACGTGACCCTGGACAGCACCCAGGGCCAGGGCACCCAGGTCTGCCTGTACCTGCCGCGTTTTCGCGGTGACTCGACCAGCGACGAACATCAGGTGCAGGAGCAAGCGACCACCGTGGAAAACGGCGAGACGGTACTGATCGTCGAGGATGACCCGGCGGTGCGGGTGCTGGTCAGTACCGTGCTGGGCGAGTTGGGGTACCACTTCATCGAGGCCGGCGACGCCCAGGGCGCCATGCCGATCCTCGATTCAGCACAGCGCATCGACCTCCTGGTCAGCGACGTGGGCCTGCCGGGCATGAACGGCCGGCAGCTGGCGGAAATCGGTCGGCAACTGCGCCCAGAGCTCAAGGTGCTGTTCATCACCGGCTACGCCGAGCATGCGGCGGTCCGGGGCGGCTTCCTCGACCCTGGCATGCAACTGATCACCAAGCCGTTCACCTTCGACCTGCTGACCACCAAGGTGCGGGCAATGCTCCGCGACTGAGGCCGCTCAGGCCAGCAACCGCTGGATCTGCTCGTGCAAGCTGTCGAGGTCGAACGGCTTGGCCAGGATCGGTGCCTTGCGGGTGATAGGGCTGTCGCACTCGAGGATTTCATTGGGATATCCGCTGATGAAAATCACCTTCAGGTCCGGGCGCAGCTTGACCGCGGGTTCGGCGATCATCACCCCGGTGATGCCACCCGGCAGCCGGTAGTCGGTGACCATCAGGTCCAGGTTGGGTTTGGTGGCCAGGATCTCGAACGCCTGTTCGCCGTTCTCGGCCTGCAGTACCCGATAGCCCAGGCCCGACAGGTAATCGGCCAGCAACATCATTATCACCGGTTCATCTTCGACGATCAGTACGACGTCTTGTGCATCTTCACTCATGGAAAACCTTTGTTCGGTCAATTACTGCAAGGAGCTGTTGGCGTTTGCCGACCTGCCCGCAGGCAAACGTCAGCAGCCACTGTACGACCATTGGCTCACGCAGAGGTTGCGTGGGCGTGACGCTTTTACGCACCAGTGGACAATGCCGCCTCCGCCAGCGGCAGGGCGACCCGGAACATGGCCCCCTCGCCAATCCGGCTTTCGACGCTGATCGTGCCGCCGTGGGCGGTGACGATCTGCTCGGAAATGAACAGGCCCAGGCCCAGGCCCGCGGCCACATGGCTGGCGCTGACCCGCTCGAACTGCTGGAAGATGCGCCTCTGGTTGTCCTCGCTGATCCCGATCCCATGGTCGCGGACCTCGATCCGGGCCTCCCCTTCCTGGCAATAAACCCGCACCTGGATAGGGCTCTTGGCGCCGTAGCGCAGGGCATTGGTCAGCAAGTTGGAAACCACCTGCTCGATGCGGAACTCGTCCCAGTTGCCTTCCACCGGCTCCTCGGCGTCCAGGCTCAGGGTGGACTGCGCCGCCTCCACCTGGGGCGCGAAGTTCTCTACCAGGCCTCGCACCAACTGCGCCAGGTCGAAACGTGACGGGCGGATCGACAACTTGCCGGTACGAATTCGCGAGATGTCCAGCATGTCCTCGATCAACCGGATCAGGCTCTTGATCTGCCGTTCGTCGCGATCGACCATGGCGTGCATCTTGTCCAGGCTGAAGGCCGCGGCATTGTCCCGGGCCAGGTGCATCTTGCGCAGCTGGGTCTCGAGAATCAGACCATTGAGGGGCGTGCGCACTTCATGGGCAACGATCGACATGAAGTCATCGCGCATGCGCACGGCCTGCTCCAACTCGTTCTGGGTGGCCTGCAATTGCCTGAGCAGGGCCTCCTGCTCGCGCCGGCTCTGCTCCAGGGCCTCGACCTGCTGCTTCATGGCCTTGCTCTGGCGGTACAGGTCGACGAACACGTTGACCTTGCTCTTGACCGCGTGAATGTCCAGGGGCTTGTGCAGAAAGTCCACCGCCCCGCTCTCGTAGCCCTTGAAGGCATAGTTGAGCTCGCGCCCGGCGGCGCTGACGAAGATGATCGGGATGTTCTTGGTCTTCTCGGTACCACGCATCAGCTCCGCCAGCTCGAAGCCGTTCATGCCGGGCATCTGTACATCGAGGATGGCCATGGCGAACTCATGCTGGAGCAACAGCGACAAGGCCTCGTCGGCCGACAGCGCCTTGTACACCTGACGGTCCTCGCGCTTGATCAGCGCCTCCAGGGCCAGCAGGTTTTCCGGCAGATCGTCGACGATCAGCAACTTGGCTTGGATATTACTCAACATGCGATTCGTTCCAGCTCGGCCAGCAGCAAGCTGATACCGCGCAAAGGGAGGATATGGTCCGGCTGGTGCAAGGCCAGTGCGGCATCGGGCATGGTCGATACCTGGGCCTCGCCGGGGTCCTGGACGATGGTCAGGCCGCCCTGGCGCTTGACCTCGGCCAGCCCGGCGGCGCCATCCTGGTTGGCCCCGGTCAGCAGTACGGCGGCCAGGCGCTCGCCATAAGCATCGGCGGCGGACTCGAACAAGTAGTCGATGGATGGGCGCGAATGGTGGACCCGCTCCTCCTGGCTCAGGGACAGGCTGCGGTCCTGCTCCACCGACAGGTGGTAGCCAGGAGCCGCGAAGTACAGGGTGCCCGGCACGATCTGTTCCTTGTCGTCGGCTTCCTTGACTCGCAGCGACAGGCGTCGGCCGAACACCTCGGCCAATTGGCTGCGGCGCTCATCAGGCAGGTGCAGGACCACGATCACCGGCAGGCGAAACCCACGGCCAAGGTCGCCGAACAGGCTCAGCAAGGCCTCGACGCCGCCAGCGGAAGCGCCCACCACCACGGCCTCGATCCGCGGCCGGGGATTGGTACTGCAAATGTCCTGGCTCATGACTTGCGGTAGATCCGTTCTTGTTTGACCAAAGGCTCGAAATGCTTGGCATAGGCGGAAAAGTCCAGGGTTTCCTTGCTGCCCAGCACCAGGAAACCACGATGGCAAAGGGACTCGTGAAACAATCCGAAGGCCCGATCCTGAAGCTTTTTATTGAAATAAATCAATACGTTACGACAAGAAATCAAATGCGTCTCGGAAAATACGCTGTCGGTGGCCAGGCTGTGGTCGGCGAAGGTCAAGTTCTCGCGCAGGCTCTTGTCGAAGATCGCGTAGTCGTAGGCGGCGGTGTAGTAGTCGGCGAAGGAACGCTTGCCGCCGGCACGCTGGTAGTTGTGGGCATAGGCCCGCACGTTCTCCAGGGAGAAGATGCCCTGCTTGGCCTTTTCCAGGGAACTGGGGTTGATGTCCGTGGCGTAGATGATGGTGCGCTCCAGCAGCCCTTCCTCGCGCAGCAGGATGGCCATGGAATAGACCTCTTCACCGGTGCTGCACCCGGCGATCCAGATCTTCAGCGACGGATAGGTCCGGAGCAGCGGCACCACTTCCTGGCGAATGGCCAGGAAGTGCGAAGGGTCGCGAAACATCTCGCTGACCGGGATGGTCAGGAACTGCAGCAACTGCATGAAGGCGGTCGGGTCGTGCAGGACCCGCTCCTGCAAAGCGGAAATGGTCTTGCAGTCGAACTGGCGCAAGGCATGGTGCACCCGGCGCTTGATCGAAGCGCCGGAGTAATCGCGAAAGTCGTAGCTGTATTTAAGGTAGATAGCTTCGATCAACAGACGCAGTTCGATCTCGGTATTGCGCTCCACTAAATTCTTTCCATCTTGGGTAGCCACACGCGGATAAGTGAAAACAACCGGTCAAGATCGATGGGCTTGGCCAGGTAGTCGTTGGCGCCGGCCTGCAGGCAACGCTCCTGGTCGTCCTTCATGGCCTTGGCGGTGACGGCGATGATCGGCAGCTTGCGCCAGCGCGGATCCTTGCGGATCTGCGTGGTGGCCTCGAAACCGTCCATCTCCGGCATCATCACATCCATCAGTACCAGATCGATGTCGTCGACCTCGTTGAGCCTCGCGATGGCTTCCAGGCCGTTACGACCGATCACCACCACCGCGCCCTTGTGTTCCAGGGCACTGGTCAAGGCGAAGATGTTGCGCACGTCATCGTCCACCAGGAGGATCTTGCGCCCCTCGAACACCTTGTCGCGGCTGCGGGCGGTCTTGAGCATCTTCTGCCGTTCATGGGACAACTGGGATTCGACTTTGTGCAGAAAAAGCGTCACTTCGTCCAGCAGGCGCTCCGGCGAGCGTGCGCCCTTGATGATGATCGAGCGCGAATACTTGCGCAGCTCGGCCTCTTCGTCGCGGGTCAGGTTGCGCCCGGTGTAGACGATCACCGGCGGGAACGAACAGATGTCCTCGGTGGACATGCGCTTGAGCAGGTCGTTGCCCAGCATGTCCGGCAGCTTGAGGTCGATGACCATGCAGTCGTAGATGTTCTCGCGCAGCAACTCCAGGGCGTCCTGGGCCAGGCCCACGGCGGTGATCTCGATATCGTCGTCGCCGATCAGCCGGGCGATGCTGTCGCGCTGCAGATCGTCGTCCTCCACCAGCAGCACGCGCTTGACTTTCTGCGTCAGCTTGGCCTCCAGGCGAGCGAAGACGTCCTTGAGCTCCTCGCGGGTGGTGGGCTTGACCGCATAGCCCACGGCGCCCATGTGCATCGCCGCTTCCACCCGGTCTTCGACCGAGATCACGTGCACCGGGATGTGCCGGGTCTGCGGATGCTCCTTGAGCCGCTGCAGCACGGTCAGGCCTGAGTGGTCGGGCAGGCGCATGTCCAGAAGGATCGCATCGGGGATGAACTGCGTGGCCAGGCCGTAGCCTTCGTCGGCGCCGTGGGCCACCAGGCACTGGTAGCCCAGCTCGTGGGCCAGGTCGAAGAGGATATGGGCGAAGTTGGCTTCATCCTCCACCACCAGGATGCTGCGGCCGCTGAACGGCGCCTTGTCCCGGTCGTCGGCGAAACGCGGGATCGGGGCAGGCTCCACCACTACCTCCGGCACCGCTTGCGGCGGTTGGAGCACGGCCACCGGCGCAAGCGGTGCCGGTTCCGCCGGGAGCACCGGCGACTCGGCGTCGTAGTGCTCCGGCAAGACCAGGGTGAAGATACTGCCGCGCCCCGGCTCACTGCTGACGCTGATGGAGCCCCCCAGCAGGTTGGCCAGGTCGCGAGAAATGGACAGGCCCAGGCCGGTGCCGCCATAACGCCGGTTGGTGGTGCCATCGGCCTGGCGGAAGGCTTCGAAGATGCTTTCCTGCTGGTCCTGGGCGATGCCGATCCCGGAGTCCTGCACGGCGAAGGCGATCCCGGCACCGGGGTGGGCGGACACCGTCAGGCTGACCTGGCCCTGCTCGGTGAACTTGACAGCGTTGGACAGCAGGTTCTTGAGCACTTGCTCGACCCGCTGGCGATCGGTGAACAGCGTCTGCGGCGCCCCGGGTTGCAGCTCCACGCGAAACTCCAGGCCTTTTTCCGCCGTCAGCGGCTGGAACAGGTTGCTCAAGCCCTCCACCAGGCGCGATACGCTGGCGTTCTCCGGCCGGACCTCGAGCTTGCCGGCCTCGACCTTGGAGATGTCCAGGATGTCGTTGATCAGGTTCAGCAGGTCGTTGCCCGCGGAATAGATCGACTCGGCGAACTTGACCTGCTCCTCGCTGAGATTTTCCTGGGCGTTCTCGGCCAGCAGCTTGGCCAGGATCAGCGAACTGTTGAGCGGCGTGCGCAGCTCGTGGGACATGTTGGCAAGGAACTCGGACTTGTACTTGCTCGAGCGCTGCAGTTCTTCGGCGCGCTCCTGCAGCTTGACCTGCGCATCGTTGAGCTCGCTGTTCTTGCGATCCATGGCGTCGCGCTGCTCGGACAGCACCTGGGCCTGTTCCGCCAGCTGTTCGTTGGTCTGCTCCAGCTCCACTTGCTGGGTTTCCAGATGCGCCTGGGACTCCTTGAGAATCCGCGACTGTTCTTCCAGCTCCTCGTTGGCGGTCTTGAGCTCTTCCTGCTGCACCTGCAGTTCTTCGTTGAGCTGCTGGGTCTCGGCCAGCACTTCCTGCAAGCGTTGGCGATAGCGCGCCGCCTCGATGGAAGTGCCGATGTTGCCGGCTATCAGTTCCAGGAACTCGATATCGCGCTCGCCCAACTCGCGCAGGAAGCCCAGTTCGATCACGCCGTTGACCCGGTCGTCGTCATGGGTCGGCACCACCAGCACGCTGCGGGGCAGACCCTCGCCCAGGCCCGAGCTGACCTTGAAGTAATCGACCGGCACCTCGTCCAGGCGAATCACCCGCTTGTGCTGGGCCGCCTGCCCCACCAGGCCCTCATCGCTGTACAGCGCCTGCCCCTGCTCTTCCTGCTCGCGGGAGAAGCCATAGGCTGCCACGCGCTTGAGACCGCCGTGCTCTTCGCGCACATACAAGGCCGCCACCGCCGTTCCCAAGTACTGGGCACAGAACTGCAGGACGTTGCGTCCCAGCAGGTTCAGGCTCAACTGCCCCAGCATCTGTTCGGCCAACTCGGTCTGGCCGTTGCGTAGCCAGGCCTGGCGCTCCAGCATGCGGGCACTGCGCAGCTCAGCCTCGAGGTTATCGCTGTAGCTGCGCGACAGGGCCAGCAGGTCGCGGCGCCCGACATAGGCCAGCAAGCCGCTGATGCCCACCACGAACAGCAGGTACAGGGCGACGCTGAAAATCGTGGTGCGACTGACGTTCTCATTACGCTGCTGGCGCAATTGCTGCTCCACGTCCACCGCATCGTCGTACTCCTTGCGTACCTCGTCGGTCAGGCGCTTGCCGCGTCCGGCCAGCACCGCCTCGCGGTAGTCGCCGTTATTGCGGCGCAGCTCGATCATGCCCTGTGCGTAGTTGTTCCATTCCAGTTGCAAGGCCTCGATGCGCCGGACCCGGTCCACCTGCTGCGGATTGTCCGCCACCAGATCCTGCAAACCCCGCAGTTCGCTGATGATGCGCGGCTTGGCCACCTCATAGGGATCGAGGAACTTTTCGTTGCCGGTGATCAGGAAACCGCGCATGCCGGTTTCCAGGTCGATGGTCAGGCGCGCGGCCTCGTTGAAGTTGTTGATCACCCGGTCGGTGTGCTGCACCCACTGGATCACCGACAGCAGGTAGGTGATCAAGGACACGAAAAACACCGCACTGAGTACGCCCACGCCAAGAGGCAGGCTGATGTTGCGGGTCAGCAGCTTGCGAAAACTCTGTTCATCAACCGAGGACGGACGAATCATTGGATGGACCTTGGCACTGGTAAAAGAAAGGAAGTTTGCCCCACATTCGGCCATCGCAGCTATTTTTTATAACCTGCATGCCGGTAATCTGGGATTTGCTCTGCCGTAGGACAATAGAAGCGGTTATTCTTGCTGGCACTTGTACAAGCGATTTTTTTGTACAGTTTCGGGAACTTGTGACCTCGCGCCATTTACTGATGCACAAGGCCGCTTGCCGCGGCTCCACCGAATCCACCCCTTGAGAGTGCCCCTATGCCCGCTAGTGCCCCTACCATCCTAGTCGTCGAAGACGATGCCATCGTGCGCATGCTGATCGTCGACGTCCTCGAAGAACTGGAATTCGCAGTGCTCGAGGCCGATGGCAGTGAGGCGGCGCTGGAACGCTTGCAGGACCGGGAGCAACCCATCGACCTGCTGATGACCGATGTCGGACTACCGGGCATGAACGGTCGGGAACTGGCCGAGCGCGCATTGCTGCTGCGTCCCCGGTTACCGGTGCTGTTCGCCAGCGGCTACGCCGAGTCCATCGACGTACCCGGCGGCATGGCGGTGATCGGCAAGCCGTTCTCCATCGACCAGTTGCGCGACAAGGTGCGCAGCATCCTCGGCTGAAGCGGGCGCCAGCCTCCAGGGCTGTGGTTTAATGGCGGTTTTTCGCCCTCGCCCGCCAGGAACCCTATTCCATGCCCCTCACCGCCGCGATCAAGGTCCTGGTCATTGGCTACGTCTGGCCCGAACCGCGCTCCTCGGCCGCCGGCGGGCACATGATGCAGATCCTGCAGTGCTTTCTCGACCAGGGCTGGGACCTGACCTTCAGTAGCCCGGCCAAGCCCGGCGAACACAAGGAAGACCTCGAGGCCCTGGGCATCCGCGAATGTCCGATCGAACTGAACAACGCCAGCTTCGACCGCTTCGTCGCTGAACTGGCGCCGGACATCGTGCTGTTCGACCAGTTCATGATGGAAGAGCAATTCGGCTGGCGCGTGGAGCAGCACTGCCCCGCTGCCGTGCGGGTCCTGGAGACCTCGGACCTGCAATGCCTGCGCCATGCCCGCCACCAGCGCCTCAAGGACCACCTGAACAGCGGCGCCGCGGACGACGACTTCAGCCCGCTGTTCGCCCAGGCCCGGGCGGACGAATTCCGGCACATGGCCGAGACCGACCTGGCCAAGCGCGAGATCGCCGCTATCTACCGTTGCGACCTCAGCCTGATGATTTCCCAGGTGGAGATCCAACTGCTGCGGGAGCAGTTCGGCCTGCCACCGGCATTGCTGCACTGGTGTCCGCTGATGCTCGACCCAGGGCCCCGGGCCTGCGCGCCCTTCGAGCAGCGCGAGCACTTCCTCAGCATCGGCAATTTCCGCCACGCGCCGAACTGGGACGCCGTGCTCTGGATGAAAAGCCGTGTATGGCCGTTGATCCGCCAGCAGCTACCGAACGCGCAACTGCACCTGTACGGCGCCTATACCCCACCCAAGGCGGTGGCGCTGCATAACCCCGCCCAGGGCTTCTACATCATGAACTGGGCCGAAGATGCCTTGCAGGTGATGAGCGCCGCACGCATCTGCCTGGCGCCCTTGCGCTTTGGCGCCGGGATCAAGGGCAAGCTGCTCGATGCCATGCTCTGCGGCACCCCCAGCGTGACCACGCCCATTGGTAGCGAATCCATGAACGAACCCGGCCTGCCCTGGCCGGGCATGGTCGCCGAATCCGCCAGCGCCCTGGCGACGGCGGCAGTGCGCCTGTACCAGGACCAGGCCTTGTGGCAACAGGCCCAGGCCGATGGCGCGCAACTGCTAGAGGCCCGTTACCGGCGGCACGTCCACGGCCCGGCGTTGATCCAGCGCCTGCAAGAATGCCGCGAGCATCTGGCCCAAGAGCGTCGGGACAACTTCACCGGCGCCATGTTGCGCCACCACCATCACAAGAGCACCCAATACATGGCCCAGTGGATCGAGGCCAAGAACCGCACCTGACCCCTGGCGGCGTCGTATCCAGAGGGTATTTGCCCTCTTCAACCCGGCCTCCTGAAACACTGGGGCCTGAGTCCTTGCCAGTGCACCTGGCCCCGCGCTGCACGAGACCTGCAGCTCTCCCGCATGGGCCGGCCATCGACGTGTCCATCGAGCAGCCGCGGCTCCCGATGCGGGACGACGGCCGTCGGCAAGACATCATCGACCGAGCCGAACCGACAGAGACGCCACGCTTTGAGAAGCGATCTCGTTCAGCTTCAGTTCAGCAGTTGTCAATGATTTTCATTTAGCAACAAGTATCATTATGTTACAACTTAGCTCCCTACCTTGTTTTCCCCGCGGGGGCCGAATGCTCGTTCCATTTCTGATCATGCTGCGCGAAGGGATCGAAGCCGCGCTCATCGTTGGCATCATCGCCAGCTACCTGCAACAGACCGGACGCGGCCAGTGGCTGCCCGCCGTGTGGGTCGGCGTGTTCCTCGCCGCGGCCCTGGCCCTGCTGGTCGGCGGCGGACTGGAGCTGGTGAGCGCCGAGTTCCCGCAGAAGCAACAGGAATTGTTCGAGGGCCTCGTCGGCCTGGTGGCCGTGGGCATCCTCAGCTCCATGGTGTTCTGGATGCGCAAGGTCGCGCGCTGCATCAAGCACTCCCTGCACGCCTCCCTGGACCAGGCCCTGGCCGGCTCCCGGAACCAGCTCATCGCCCTGATCGCCATGGTGTTCTTCGCCGTCGCCCGCGAAGGCCTGGAAACGGTGTTCTTCCTGTTGGCGGTATTCCAGCAGAGCGAAGGCCCCGGCGCGCCCATCGGCGCCCTGCTGGGGCTGGTGGCGGCGATCATCGTCGGCTACCTGATCTATACCGGCAGCATGCGCCTGAACCTCGGCGCCTTCTTCCGCTGGACCGGGCTGTTCATCCTGGTGGTGGCCGCCGGCATCCTCGCCAACTCGGTGCAGGCACTGCATGAGGCCGGGCTGTGGAACCACCTGCAGACCGTGCTGTTCGACTTCAGCGCCAGCCTGCCCATGGACAGCCCCCTGGGCTCGGTCCTGGCCGGCATGTTCGGCTACCAGGAGGCCCCCACCATCAGCACCCTGGGCGCCTACGTGCTGTACCTGGCGGTGACCCTGGCGCTGTTCTTCCTGCCCGGCGCCACGCTAGCCAAGGCACCCGGCTCGTCTTCCGTTTCCAGTCAGTAAGGCTCCCCATGACCCAGCAAGCCTCTCCCCAGGCCTCGCCGCCTCGCGCTCTGCGTTGGGCGGTTGCCGGTTCGGTGATCGTGATGGTCGCCGCCGGCGGGCTGTTCTACTACGCCTCGCACCTGGCAGCCGGCAAGCGCCAGGCCCACCAGGGCGAGATCGCCGTGACCATCCACCCGCACAGCTGCGAGCCCAACGCGCTTACTGTGCCCGCCGGCCATGCCAGCTTCCGCATCGTCAATCGCTCGGAACGCGCCGTGGAGTGGGAAATCCTCGATGGCGTGCTGGTGGTCGAGGAGCGGGAAAACATCGCCCCGGGCCTGAGCCAGGTGATCAACGCCAACCTGCAGCCCGGCGACTACGCCATCACCTGCGGCCTGCTGAGCAATCCCCGCGGCACCCTGCACGTGACCCCCACCGCCGAATCCGACGCCCAGGCCAAGGCCCGGCCGTCGCTGGTGGCCTTCGTCGGCCCGCTGTCGGAGTTTCGCGTCTACCTGAGCACCCAGGGCGGCGCCCTGGTCAAGGCGGTCGCGGCCTTGCAGCAAGCCATCGAGGCCGATGACCTGGCCCAGGCCCAGGCCCTCTACGTGCCGGCCCGCGCCGCCTACCAGCGCCTGGCTCCGGCCGCCCAGCGCCTGGCCGAGCTGGACAACGCCATCAATGCCCGCGCCGATTACTTCGAGCAACGCGAGCAAGACCCGGGCTTCACTGGCTTCCACCGCCTGGAGTACGGGCTGTTCCAGCGCCGCGACCTGAACGGCCTGGCCCCGGTGGCCCAGCGCCTGGCCCAGGATGTCGCCAGCCTCAAGCAGCAACTGCTGGCCCAGACCCTGCCGCCGGAACAGCTGGTGGGCAGCGTCGCCCGCACCATCCGCAACCTGGCCGAGTTGCGTGCCACCAGCGGCGAGGAGGAACGCTACAGCCACAGCGACCTCAGCGGTTTCGCCGCCAACCTGGAGACCACGCGCAAGGTCGTCGACCTGCTGCGGCCGCTGCTGGCCAAGTCCGCCGCGCCGTTGCTGGCCCGGGTGGATGAGGCCGGTAACGCCCTGGGCACGCGCCTGGACAACCTGCGCGACGGCTTCGGCTACCAAGCCTATGACAAGGTCGACACCAGCCAACGCCAAGTACTCGCCGACAAGGCCAAGGCCCTGGCCGACGCCCTCGATGGCATCGATCCCGCACTGGGCCTTTCGGGCCTGTAACCGCACGAGTCCTGCGCCATGAACGATTCAGACCAGTCCAACCCTTCCTTCGATGCCCAGCGCCGGCGTGTGCTGTTGGGCATGGGCGCCGCCGGCATGGCCCTGGCCGGCAGCAGCCTGGCCGGCCCGGCCATGGCCGAGCAGGTGCCGGCCCAGGTGACCGTGGCGCCCAGCAGCGACCGGACCCAGGAACGCAACGCTTTCCACGGCCAGCACCAGAGCGGCATCGTCACCGCGCGCCCTGCTGCCGGAATGATGGTGGCCTTCGATGTCCTGGCCAGCGACCGCGACGACCTGGAGCGCCTGTTCCGCACCCTCAATGCGCGCATCGCCTTCCTCATGCAGGGCGGCCCGGTGCCCCAGGTCGATCCGAAGCTGCCGCCGCTGGACTCGGGCATCCTCGGCCCGGTGGTGACCCCGGACAACCTGACCATCACCGTCTCGGTGGGCGAGTCACTGTTCGACGAGCGCTTCGGCCTGGCCGACGCCAAGCCCAAGCGCCTGGTGCGCATGGTGGGCTTTCCCAACGACGCCCTGGAACCGGCCTGCTGCCATGGCGACCTGAGTTTGCAGTTCTGCTCCAACACCGCCGACACCAACATCCATGCCCTGCGCGATATCGTGAAGAACCTGCCGGACCTGCTGCTGGTGCGCTGGAAACAGGAAGGCAGCGTACCGCCCCAAGCCCCGGCCAAACCGGGCCAGCCGGCTCAGAGCGCGCGCAACTTCCTGGGCTTTCGCGACGGTTCGGCCAACCCCGACTCCAACGACCAGAAGGCCATGCAGCAGATCGTCTGGGTCCAGCCCGGCAGCGACGAACCGGCCTGGGCCGCCCATGGCAGCTACCAGGCGGTGCGCATCATCCGCAATTTCGTCGAACGCTGGGACCGCACCCCGCTGCAAGAGCAGGAAAGCATCCTCGGCCGGATCAAGGCCAGCGGCGCGCCCCTGGACGGCCAGCGGGAAAGCCAGGTCCCCGACTACGCCAAGGACCCCCACGGCAAGGTGACCAAGCTCGATGCCCACATCCGCCTGGCCAACCCGCGCACCGCCAAGACCCAGCAGAACCTGATCCTGCGCCGGCCGTTCAACTACTCCAACGGCGTGAACAAGAACGGCCAGCTGGACATGGGCCTGTTGTTCATCTGCTACCAGGCGGACCTGGAGAAAGGCTTCATCACCGTGCAGAACCGGCTCAACGGCGAACCCCTGGAGGAGTACCTCAAGCCCACCGGCGGCGGTTATTTCTTCACCCTGCCGGGAGTCACCAGCGACCAGGACTTCATCGGTCGGTCGTTGCTCGCCGCCACGGCTGCCAAGGCCAATACCTGATCTGCCCCACCACAATAACCCCCACGGAAACGTCCCATGAAAAAGTCGCCTCTCGCTGTGTTGCTGACCCTTGGCTTGCTCCACGCTCCGCTGTCGGCACTGGCCGCGCCGGCGCCGCTGGAGCTGGTGGGGCCGATCTCCGACTACAAGATCTACGTCACCGAACAACTGGATGAACTGGCCAGCCATACCCAGCAGTTCACCGATGCGGTGAAGCAAGGCGACCTGGCCAAGGCCCGGCAGCTCTATGCACCGACCCGGGTCTACTACGAATCGATCGAGCCGATCGCCGAGCTGTTCAGCGACCTGGACGCCTCCATCGACTCGCGCGTCGATGACCATGAACAAGGGGTCAAGGCCGAGGACTTCACCGGTTTCCACCGCCTGGAGTACTCGTTGTTCTCCGAGAACAGCACCCAGGGCCTGGGCGACCTGGCCGACCGCCTGAACAAGGACATCAAGGACCTGCAGGCCCGCGTCGCCGGCCTGACCTTCCCACCGGAAAAAGTGGTCGGTGGCGCCGCCGCGCTGCTCGAGGAAGTGGCCGCGACCAAGGTCTCCGGCGAGGAAGATCGCTACAGCCACACCGACCTCTATGACTTGCAGGGCAACATCGACGGGGCCAAGAAGATCGTCGACCTGTTCCGCCCACAGATCGAGAAACAGGACCAGGCCTTCGTCGCCAAGGTGGACAAGAACTTCGCCACCGTGAACAAGATCCTGGCCAACTACAAGACTGCGGACGGTGGCTTCATGACCTACGACAAGGTCAAGGACAACGACCGCAAGGCCCTGGTGGGCCCGGTCAACACCCTGGCCGAGGACCTCTCCACCCTGCGCGGCAAGCTGGGCCTGAACTGATCCGCCCGACAGGAATCGGTTCGCCGGTTCCTGCACCAGCGCCCCCTTGCGCTGCAAATTAGGCCTGGGCAGCCGTGCGTTATCCCGATAACGTGCACGCCCCGATGTTCCTCATGGAAGACCTGCTATGCCCACCCCCTCCGCCTCCAGGCCCCTCTCGCTCTTGCCGCTGATGGCGGCCTACATGGCCTGCACCATGTCGATGATGGCCTTCGTCTCGCTGATCGGGCCGATTTCCCGGGTGCTGCACCTGCAAACCTGGCATGCCGGGGTGGCGGTGACCGTGGCCGGGGTGATCTGGGTCTTGCTGGCCCGCCCCTGGGGCCAGGCCAGCGATCGCTATGGCCGCCGCCGAGTGCTGTTGCTCGGGATCGCCGGCTTCACCCTGGCCTACTGGGCCCTGTGCCTGTTCATCGATATATCGCTGCGGACCTTGCCCAGTGTCGCCGTGGCCTTCGCCGGCCTGGTCTTGGGCCGGGGCTTGATCGGCGCCTTCTACGCGGCAGTACCGGTGGGCGGATTCGCCCTGATGGCCGACCACTTCGAACCCCAGCACCGGGCCCGGGCCATGGCCTCCCTGGGCGCGGCCAACGCCGTAGGCCTGGTGGTGGGGCCGGCCGCCGCCGCGCTGCTGGCCCGGCACAGCCTGAGCCTGCCTTTCTACGTCATGGCCATCCTGCCGCTGCTGGCGCTGGTGGTGATGCATCGGCGACTGCCGCGCCAGGAGCTGCACCTGGCCCAGGCGCCGGGCCGGGTGCGCCTGAGCGATCCGCGGCTGGCCCGGCCAATGGTGGTGGCCTTCGTCGCCATGCTCTGCGTGACGCTGGCGCAGATCACCGTGAGCTTCTATGCCATGGATCGCCTGCAGATGAATTCCGCCGACGCGGCGCAGACCGCCGGGATCGCCCTGACCATGGTCGGCCTGGCCCTGATCTGCGCCCAACTGGTGGTGCGCAAGCTGGAATGGCCGCCACTGCGGATGATTCGCTTCGGTGCCCTGCTTTCCGCGGTGGGTTTTGTCGGGGCCATGCTGGTGGACAGCGCCTGGGGCCTGTGGCTGACGTTCTTCGTCTCGGCGGCCGGCATGGGTGGGGTGTTTCCCTCGTTCTCGGCCCTGGCAGCCAACTCGGTGCAGGCTTCGGAACAAGGCGCCACGGCCGGTAGCATCGGCGCCGCCCAGGGCCTGGGCGCAGTGGTCGGGCCAATGGCCGGCACCTTGATCTACGCCATGGAGCCACGCCTGCCCTACCTGCTGGCGGCGCTGCTGCTGGCGTTGGTGGCGCTGTGGCCCTACCCGCCGAAAACAAGCTGACCCACTGGCCGCTGCCCCACGCCGATCTCGACTTGCACAAAGGGCCTGCGGCCCTTTGTGCAGGCTCGGCAGCGGCTACGGGTTCGCGCTTCGTGTAGATCGCATGCCCCGCAGGGGCACGGTGATATTCACCGCCTGAAGGGCCTGGCGGCGACAGATCAAAGGATGCGGTACAGCAGGCGTTCGATACGCACGCGGCTGACCCGGCGCAGGAACTTGCTCACCGCCTCCGGGTAATCCGCCAGGCTGTCCAGGTGCTGGAAATGCTCGATGCGCCGGGTATGGCGGTAGATATCTTCCAGCTCGGCACGCCGCGGCTCCAGCAACTCGCCCTTGGGATCGTCCAGCAGCAGGGCGTTTTCCAGGTCCAGGCGGAACGCCCGTGGGTTGAGGTTGTTGCCGGTGAGCAAGGTATAGCGCTCGTCGATCCACAGCCCCTTGAGGTGATAGGTGTTGTCGCCGTCGCGCCACAGGTGCAGGTTCAACTGCCCATTGTCGATGAACTTCTGGTAGCGCTTGGCGAAGCGCCGCAGGCTGATTTCATACAGATAAGGCAGTGCGGCAATGACCTTGAACGGCTCGCTGGGCGCAATGAAGAAGTCGTTGGCGGTCTTGTCGCCGACGACGATATCGATCTTCACCCCACGCTCCAGTGCGCGATTGAGTTCGCGCACTACCGGCAACGGCAGGTTGAAGTACGGGGTGCAGAGGGTCAGCTGGCGCTGGGCTCTGGCCATCAGTTCGCAGATCACCCGATTCAACCGGTTGCCCTTGCCCACCCCGAGCAACGGGCTGACCGTCAGGCCGCTCTTGTCCAGGCTGCCGGCGGCGGTGTCGTAGGTCGCATGCTTGAGACGGCTGCGCAGGTCGCCGATATCGTTGCGCAGGCTGCGGGTGGTCGGTGGCTTGGGCAGGTCCAGGCGATGCACCGCCCGTGACTCCACCAGGCCGTGCTGCACCAGGTGGTGCATGGAGTCGGCCAGTTCGCGGTTATGCAACAGGTGATAACGGTCGAAGCGGTACTTGTCGAGCTTGTGCAGGTACACGTTGTTCAGGCTGGCGCCGCTGTAGAGCACGCTGTCGTCGATCACGAAGCCCTTGAGGTGCAACACCCCGAACAGCTCGCGGGTCTGCACCGGCACGCCGTAGATCGGGACCACGCTGGCATGGCTGCGGGTCATCTCCTGGTACCAGGCCGAGTTGCCCGGCTGCTTGCCGGCACCGATCAGGCCGCGCTGGGCACGCATCCAGTCCACCACGACCACCACATCCAGTTCCGGACGGGCAGCCTTGGCGGCGTGCAGGGCTTCGAGGATTTCCTGGCCGGCTTCATCCTGCTGCAGGTACAAGGCGACGATATAGATACGCCGGGTCGCCTGGGCAATCTGCTCCAGCAGGGTCTGACGAAATTGCGCAGCACCCCGCAGGGTGATGAAGGCCTCGGCGGCCAAGGGGAAGCTGCGCAGCTTGGGTAGCAGGGTACGTTTGAAAAGCAACGGCATGGGCTCGCGGTGACTCGAATCCGAAAGAGCGCAAGAGCTTACACCATGGATAGGTTGCAGTCCCCTGTCAGTCCCACATGACACTCAAACTGCCCGCAGCAAACGCACTTGGCGTCGCTCGGCGGCCAGTTCGCAACAACACATTGACCAAGGAGAACGATCGTTCTACTCTCTGTCGCATGAACGAAATCACTCACTCCGAAACACGCGACATCATTCTCGATGTCACCGAGAAGTTGATCTATAAAAGTGGCATCGCCGCCACTGGCATGGATCTTCTGGTCAAGACCGCCGGCGTTTCGCGCAAGAGCATCTATCGCTACTTCGACAACAAGGAGCAGTTGGTGGTGGCCGCCCTCGAACGGCGCGACGAGCGCTGGATGCGCTGGTACCGCGGCGAGGTGGACAAGGCCCAGGGCTCGGCCCAGCGCCTGCAGGCACTGTTCAGCGTGCTCAAGGGCTGGTTCGCCAGCGAAGGCTTTCGTGGCTGCGCCTTCATCAACACCAGCGGGGAAACCGGTGATCCGCAAGACCCGGTACGCCAGGTAGCCCGCCGCCATAAACAGAAACTGCTCGACTACCTGCTCGAGCTCTGCCAGGCACATGGCGCAGCGCATCCGGCACAACTGGCGGCGCAGTTGCTGGTGCTGATCGATGGCGCCATCACCGTCGCCCTGGTCATGGGCGATCACAGTGCCGCCGATAATGCGCAATGCATGGCGCGAAAGTTATTGGACCTTTGATTATCCGCAACCCCGGCAACTTCTTAGTTGCAACAGCAACTTTCACTGGAGACAGGTCATGTCATCTAACCCGCAAATGCGTCCACCGCTTCCCCCCTTCACCCGCGAGTCGGCGATCGAGAAGATCCGCCTGGCCGAAGATGGCTGGAACTCCCGGGATCCGGAGCGGGTATCCCTGGCCTACACCCTGGATACCCAATGGCGCAACCGCGCCGAATTTGCCCATAACCGCGAGGAGGCCAAGGCCTTTCTCAGCCGCAAGTGGGCCAGGGAACTGGACTACCGGCTGATCAAGGAACTCTGGGCCTTCACCGACAACCGCATCGCCGTGCGCTACGCCTATGAATGGCACGACGACTCGGGTAACTGGTTCCGCTCCTATGGCAACGAGAACTGGGAATTCGACGAACAGGGGCTGATGGCCCGGCGTTTCGCTTGCATCAACGACATGCCGATCAAGGCCAGCGAACGCAAGTTCCACTGGCCCCTGGGACGCCGCCCGGACGATCATCCGGGCCTGACCGAACTGGGCCTGTAACGGCTACCTGTGGCCCTGCGGGCCA